>CAYXXL010000205.1:0-5891 GCA_964469025.1 uncultured Fibrobacteria bacterium | reverse complement strand
GCTCGATCCGGTCGGCCACTTCCCGGACCATGCCGTTGGTGGGATCCAGGTCCACCCAGCCGAAGCCGGGCACCCACAGTTGCACCCAGGCGTGGGAGGCGTCGGCTCCCACCAGGCGCGTTTTGCCGGGGGGCGGAGCGGTTTCCAGGTATCCCGAGACGTACCGGGCCGGAAGTCCCAGGTGGCGCAGCCCCGAAAGCATCAGATGGGCGAAATCCTGGCAGACGCCGCGCCGGGTGCGCAGCACTTCGGCCACGGGGGTGGCGACGGAGGTGGAGTGGGGAGAGTACTGGAATTCCCGTGGAATCTTCCGGGTGAGGTCCAGGGCCGCTTCCAGGACCGGACGCCCGGGCAGGAAGCTCGCCAGTGCAAGGTCCAGGCAGGGCTCCAGGAACGGAACGAACGGCGAGGCGTGGCGGAACCCCGCCACGAGGGCCTCCTGCCCGGAAGGGCGGTGCCCGATCCCCCGGGCCACGGCTTCCCACGGCGGCGTGCTGGATGCGTCCGGCCAACGCGGAGGCAGGACCTCCAGCTCCGATTCGCAATCGACCACGAATTCCCGGTGGCCCTCCTGCACCTGCACGAAGTGGACGTGGTTCCCGAAGCTGTCGATGTGGCCCGAGATGCCGCGGGGGTCGGGACGGATGACCAGGGAGAAGGAGCGCAGTTTCTGTCGTTCGTCCGAGACCGGTCGAAGGTGCGCGAGGTTGTGCGAGAGCATGACCGGCTCCGAATACCCGTAGCACGTCCGGTGGTGCACCTTGTAGAGCATCAGATCTGCCTGCGCAGGGGGTTGATGGTCTCCGAATGCGAGAGCCACGCCCCGGAAAGGGCTTCGGAGAGGCGTGGAACGTCGTCCAGGGTGGCCTCCAGGAATTCACGAAGCTGCGAACCCGCATCCCCGTCCGGCTCGGCGGCGAAGGCGGGCCAGTCCAGGAGGCGCAGCATCCCCAGCCGCTCGAGCACGATCCGCTGGTCCCGGCGCAGGTGCGGGGAATCGGACAGCGCCGGAAGCTGGTCCAGGTGGTCCTGCAGGGACAGGAGCTGGTAGAGGAGCGATCGGGGGTTGGTCTCGTCGGCCAGGAGCAGGTCGAGGACCTGGGGCAGCTCCGGGCTGGACAGGTACCGGGAACGGTAGGTGATGGAGACGTCCGCGGTCTCCAGGATCCCTTCCAGGGCCGGCCGTTCGGAGCGGGATCCGTCCAGGGCCGCCAGCGCCAGTTCCACCGTGAACTGGGTCCGTTCCAGCCGGTGTCCGATGTCCAGGAAGCGCCAACCGTGCCCTCGCGTGGTGTTTTCGGCCGACATCCCGGAGAGCGCGGAGAGGTGGAGAAGGATGTGGTCCAGGAGCGAGATGATCTCCCCGACGGTGGACGAGACCGCCCGTCTGGAAATGGACAGTTCCCGTCCCAGGAGGTTCAGCACCCGCCAGGTGTCGTTGGAGATCCGGTCGCGCACCTGGAATCCCGCCTGGTGCAGGGAATGCAGCGTCTGCTGGAGGCCGCCCGAACGCGAAGGCAGCATGATGGAGCCCACCAGCTCGTGCTCGGCGCCCTCCGTTCCCGCCCGTCCCGTGGGCGGGGCGGGAGGAAGGATCCCGAGCTGGCGCAGGAGGTTCATCAGGGCGCCCACCTCGCGGTGGTCGGAAGGTCCGGCCTCCCCGGAGACGTGGGACAACGCGGCGCGGGAGAGGCGGGCGATGCCTTCGGCGCGTTCGGCGTAGCGGCCCAGCCAGAACAGGTTGTCGGCCACCCGCGAGGGTATGTCGATCCCCCCACGGCTGAAACCGTCGGCGCGGCCCCCTTCGCGCAGCAGGGTCACGCCCGCGACTTCCTGGTCGGAGAGCACCCACATGTCCTTGGTGCCGCCGGTGGACTGCATGGAGATGGAGGCCCGGCCCGGCTCGGCCGAGGTGCGGACCAGCGCTCCCGGCACCACCGACCATCCGCCCGGTCCGCGGAACACGAAGACGCGAAGCGCCATGGTCCTGGGGCGTGGATGGGACCCGGACCATTCCACGGTGGAGGACAGCGGGACCAGGGACTGCGCGCACCAGGCGTCCGGATTCTGCCGGATGCGGTCTGACAATATCTGTCTGCCCTGTTCGCCCAGTCGGTCGCCGAAGACGGGTTCGGCGCGCAGCGCGGGGAAGCTCGGCTTCACCACCAGCTCTCCCAGGTTGCGGACGGTCTCGGCCAGGCCGGCGGGATCCCCGCACCACCAGCTCGGGACCGAGCGCAGGAGGGGTTCCTCGCCCAGCAGGAATCGGGAAAGTTCGGGGACGTAGGGCAGGAGGGCGGCGCCTTCGGCCATCCCCGAACCCAGGGTGTTGGCCACCACCACGTTTCCCGCCCGCACCGCCTGCACCAGCCCGGGAATTCCCAGGCTGGAGTCGCCGCGCAGCTCCAGGGGGTCGCAGAAATCGTCGTCCATGCGGCGCAGGACCACGTCGACCTGCCGCAGGCCGGCGAGGGTCTTCAGGTAGACCCGCTCGTCGCGGACGGTGAGATCTCCGCCCTCGGCGAGGGTGTAGCCCAGGTACCGCGCGAGGTAGGCGTGTTCGAAGTAGGTCTCGTTGAACGGCCCCGGCGTGAGCAGCACGGCCCGCGGATTCTCGCGCTTGGCGATCCGCGACAGGTTCTGCCTGAGCAGCAGGAAGTCCGGCGCCAGGCGGCGGACCTTGCAGGCTCGGTAGGCCTCGGGGAACGTGCGCGAAAGCACGATCCGGTTCTCCAGCAGGTAGCCCGCTCCGGCGGGGGCCTGGGTCCGGTCGGCCATGACCAGCCACGTGCCGTCCGGGGAGCGCGCCAGCTCGCACCCGTACATGTGCAGGAACTGTCCTCCGGGAGGCGCCACGCCCTGGAGGGGACGGAGATAGCCCGGATTCGCATGCACCAGCGACTCCGGAAGAACTCCCTCCGTCAGGACCCGCTGGGGCCCGTAGACGTCGGCGAGGAGGGCCTCCAGGGTCCGCGCACGCTGGACCACCGATCTGGACAGCTCCTTCCACTCCGCTTCGCCGATCACCTGGGGGATGGCGTCCAGTTGCCACGGACGGTCTCCGCCGCGGGGGTCGGCGTAGACGTTGTAGGACACTCCGTTGTCGCGCAGGATGCGCTTGGCCTCTTCCCAGCGGGTCCCCAGCTCCAGCGGGCCCATCCTGCGGAACTGGTCCAGGTAGGTCTGCCAGGCGGGGCGGGGCGCACCGTCCGACCCGCGGATCTCGTCCATCGCTCCCAGGAGGGGACGTACCTGGAGAACCAGGTCCGCCACGCTCTTGTTCTGGCTTTGAGACTGCGTCTGGATCATACCAGGCATAAGTTAACCCCCACCGGGGGCACGACCGGCCTCATCGGTCAGACGCGAATCGGGTCGGGAAGGGGCGAATCGACCCCGTTTCTCCGCAGTCTGGTGGGCACCGAGCGCAGGGTCTGGCCCAACTCCGGGCAGTTCCGGGAGCGGCTGGCGAGGTTCGCGCCCCCGGGAACCCAGGTCGCGTCTATGTCCCACCATGTGCCTTCGCGGTCGGCGATGGCGGGAGCCAACCCCAGGACGCGCCGAGGCCCGGTGGAAAGCCACAGGATCCACTGCCCGGGAGGAATGTCGGGTTGGGCCGTGCGCAGGGCCGAGAAGCAGGTTTCCAGCCCGATGGCCCCGTAGGGAGAGACGTCGAATTCCGCGAGCTTCGCCTCGGTGGGCACCGGGCGGTGCAGGGAACAGATCGCGTCCAGCGTACCGTCCAGCAGCCCCTGCCAGAGGGCGCGCTTGTCCGACTCCGAGCGCAGAGGCGGGAAAAGCTTCCACTCGGAGGGGAATCCCTCCAGGATGGACTCGTCCTGCAACAGGTGCCGGAAGGAGACGTCGGCGGTGACGGGAAGGCCTGCGAGCCGACTCTCGCGGACCATGGAGACCCCTTGTGCGGTGGACAGGCGGGACAGATGGACGCGGGCTCCGGTCCGTTTGACCAGGGGCAGCACGGTCCCGAGTCCGATCTCCTCGGCGAGCGAGGGGATTCCCCGCAGTCCCAGCCGTTCGGCCACGGGCCCCTCGTGGACCATTCCCTCCGCGGCGAGGGTGGGGTCGCAGGGGTGCAGGAACACGGTGAGGTCGTTCTGTGCGGCGTATTCCAGCACGGAGCGCAGGAAGGCGGCCGAACCCGGCAACACGTCGCCCAAGGAGACCGCCCCGGCTCCCGCTTCGCGCAGAAGCGCCATCTCGGAGAGCGCTCCCTTTTCCCTGGTGGCCGCGGCCAGGGGAATTAGCCTGCAGGGGCTGTCCGCAGCCAGATGCCGAACGAGCTGGATCTGGGCGTCGGTGTCGATGGCGGGATCGGTGAACGGCTCCATGGCCACCACGGACCAGCCGCCGCGGGCGGCCGCGGCCAGACCCGAGCGGATGGTCTCGGCCTGCTCGAATCCGGGCTCCCCGAAGGCGCATCCCAGATCGCAGAACCCCGGCAGGAGGATCTCAGGCATTCTTCCTCCCCGCCAGAAGATGCAGGACGGCCATGCGCACCGCCACGCCATTGGTGACTTGCGCCAGGATCACGGAATGGTCGTTGTCGGCCACCTCCGAGACCACCTCCACCCCGCGGTTGATGGGCCCCGGGTGCAGGACCAGCGCCCCCGGCTTGGCCAGCGCCAGGCGGGATTCGTCCAACCCGAAGCTGTGCCTGTATTCGCGCAGCGAAGGCAGAAGGCCGCTGCTTTGGCGCTCGTGCTGGATCCGCAGGAGCATCACGGCATCCGCATCCTCCAAGGCGTGCTCCAGGCTGTGGGCCACCGTGACCGCCGGTCCGAAGGCGTCGGGGTGGCGCGGAAGCAGGGTGGCGGGTCCCCACAGCCGGATGGAAGCTCCCAGGGTGGGCAGCGCCCAAATGTTGGAACGGGCCACGCGGGAATGCCGGATATCTCCGATGATCGCGACCCGCTTGCCGGAGAGATCTCCCAGGCGCTGGCGCATGGTGAGCGCGTCCAGCAGACCTTGGGTGGGGTGCTCGCAGGCGCCGTCGCCCGCGTTGACCACCGCCGCCGTGGTGTGCGAGGCGATGAAACCGGGGGTCCCGGCGCAGGAGTGGCGCACCACGAACACGTCGGCGCCCATGGCCTGAATGTTCCGCACCGTGTCGCGCAGGCTCTCCCCCTTGGTGGTGCTGGAAAGGGAGGCGCTGAAGTTCATGGGACTCGCGCCCAGCCGCTTTTCGGCGGCCTCGAAGGAGAGTCGGGTGCGGGTGCTGTTCTCGAAGAAGAGATTCACCACCAGGACCCCCGAGAGGCTCGCGGGCACCGGTTCCCCGGAATCGAATCCGTCGCGGAAGGCCTGGGCGGAATCCAGGATCGCGACCAGGTCGTTCCCGGAAAGCCCGCGCAAGCCGGGGAGATGCCGGGTCGAAAGGCTCCCTGGAACGCCGAATGCGGACTTCGTCATGGCGACAGGGTATAATAGAAACGAGATGGAGCACTTCCGTCCTTGGAGGATCGAGCGTGGAAGCCCAATACAGACGGTCCGTCCGCAGGTCGCTGGACCTCGAACAGTTGCAGGACATCCGTGTCCCCGTGCGGCTGCATCTGGGCGGGACGCGGATGACCGTCGACGACCTCCTGAACCTCCAACCCGACCAGGTGATCGAACTGGACCGCTTGGCCGGCGAGGCCGTGGACGTGGTGGTGAACCACAGGCACATGGCCAAGGGCGAGGTGGTGGTGGTCAACAACCATCTGGCGGTGCGTCTGATCTCCCTCCTGTCCCCGGATGAAAGGCTCAAGCTGATCTGAAGTCGCGGGGCCCGACGCAAGGGGAACAGGCGAGGATCAGTGGCCGACCTTTCCGCCCGCTTCCATGGCTTGGTTGTGGCGGATCGAACGTTCGACCGTCTCGCGCACCACCCGCCC
>CAYXXL010000204.1:0-5917 GCA_964469025.1 uncultured Fibrobacteria bacterium | reverse complement strand
CAGGGTGATCTTGGGCACCGTGGCGGCGGCGTAGGCGAACAGCAGCTTGGCGCCGTGTCGGATGATGCCGCCGCGTTCCTGGGCCACGCCGGGCAGGAATCCGGGGACATCCACCAGGGTGACGATGGGGATGTTGAAGGCGTTCAGGAAACGGACGAACCGGGCCGCCTTGTCCGATGCGTCGATGTCCAGGGTTCCGGCCTTCACCATGGGCTGGTTGGCCACGATGCCCACCACGATGCCTTCGATGCGGGCGAAACCGATCACGATGTTGCGCGCCCAATCCTGCTGGACCTGGAACAGGTGTCCGTCGTCCACGATGCGGGCGATGACCTCGAACACGTCCATGGGTGCCTTGGCGTCCTCGGGAACGATGTCGTTCAGCACCTCGTCGCGCGAGATGGTGACGCGAGGGGTGGCGTGGTGCGGCGGATCGTCGAGGTTGTTGGAGGGCAGATAGGAGAGCAGTTCGCGGGTGATGTCGATGGCGTGCTGGTCGTCGTCCGCGATGAAGTGGATGTTTCCGGAAACCGACCCGTTGGCGTCGGCCGATCCGATCTCCTCCATGGTGCAGATCTGGCCGGTGACGGCCTTGATGACGTCCGGCCCGCAGATGAACATGTTCGCCTGCCCGCGCACCATGACCAGGAAGTCGGTGAGGGCTGGAGAGTAGGCCGCGCCGCCCGCGCAGGGGCCTGCGATGATGGCGATCTGGGGGACCAGGCCCGACGCCGCCACGTTGTGGTGGAAGACCTGGCCGTAGCCGGACAGCGAATCGACGCCTTCCTGGATGCGGGCGCCGCCCGAATCGTTCACGGTGACGATGGGCATCCCCGACTGCATGGCGAAGTCCATCACGTCGCAGATCTTCTGGGCGTGCATCTTGCCCAAGCTGCCCCCCGCGACCGTGAAGTCCTGGCTGGCGATGGTGACCGCCCGCCCGTCCACGTAGCCGACCCCGGTGACCACGGCGTCGGCCGCCATGAACTTGCCTTCGAGGCCGAAGTCGTGGGCGTGGTGTTGCACGAAGGCGCCGAATTCCTGGAATGAATCGGGCTCGAAGAGGGCTTCGATCCGGTCGCGCGCGGTCATCAGACCCTTGGCGCGGCGCTCCTCCAGCTTGCCCTTGCCACCCGCGGCGAGGACCTTCTCGCGGCGGACGGCCAGTTTCTCGAGGAGCTTCTTGTCGATGGCCATTGGGTTGTTCCTCCTTTGGAGGGAAACGCGAATCAGTGTTGTGCGGGGCTGCAGAACTCTGTCAGCACCCCACGGGTGGATTTGGGATGCAGGAAGGCGATGTCCATGCCTCCGGCACCTTGGCGGGGGGCTTCGTCGATCAAACGCATGCCGTCGTCCTTCGCCTTGGCGAGTTCCGCGACGATGTCGTCGGTGCGGAAAGCCACGTGCTGGACCCCCTCGCCGTTCTTTTCGATGTACTTGGCGATGGGGCTGTCCTCGGCGGTGGCCTCGAGCAACTCGATGTAGACTTCACCCACCCGCAAGAAGGCCGTGCGAACCTTCTGGGAAGCCACTTCCTCGACGTTCTCGCACTTGGTGCCGAGCATCTTTTCCCAGAGCGGGATGGCTTCTTCCAACGATTTGACCGCGATTCCGAGATGGTCGATCTTCTTGATCAAAGGGGCTCCTCCATGTAGGCTAGAGGCCCGATCCATTCCCCGTCGGGCCAACTGTTTGGGATCCGTCTGGACCAAAACTGGATTCATAGGTCCTTTTAAGCAAGGGGGAAAGTGCGATGAATTGCTCCAGAACTCAAGAGCCGGTTATCCATCGATGGACAGATAGTCGGCATGAATCTAGCTTGTCAGGATGGATACCGCACTTACTCCAGAGCTCGACTTCGGTCAACTCCCCGTCCCCGAAGCCTTGGCTCGCCACGTCGCGGAGCATGGAATCACCACGCCCACCCCTGTCCAAGCGGCTGTCATCGCCAAGATGGTCCCTGCCGTGGGCCAGCTTCGGGAGGGCGATCTCCTGGCTCAGGCAAGGACAGGATCAGGCAAGACGCTCGCCTACCTCATTCCCCTCGCGGGTGCGTTGGACGCCGGAACCATCACCCGCGCCTGGGTGGTTTGCCCCACCCGAGAACTCGCCCAGCAGGTCGCGCGCGAGGTCGCGTGGCTCCTTGGCGAGGCCTGCGTGGCCACTCTGGTGGGCGGCGCGCCCTTCGGACCGCAATTGCGGGAATTGAGGGGACAGCCCCCCATCGTCGTTGGAACTCCCGGACGTCTGGCCGACCATTTGCGCCAAGAAAGCCTGGAAGTGGATGCCGACGTCCTGATTCTGGACGAGGCCGACCGGATGCTGGACCTTGGCTTCCGGGAGGAGTTGGACCAGATCGTGGCCGGGGCAGGCGAGGACTCGGCACGTTGGTTTTTTTCGGCGACCTACGAAGGCCGGGTGCAGGACGCGGGCGGCGATTGGCTGCGCGACCCCCTGCAAATCCGACTGGACGAGGGCCGCGGTTCCAGCCACGTCCCCACCCGCTACGTGATCGCCTCCTATGCCCGCCGGGAAGAGGCGCTCTCCCGCCTCGTGGATCTCCTGGAGCCTCGTCGGGCCATCGTGTTCGTCCGCACGCGAGTGGAAGTGGAGCAGGTCGTGCAAGGCCTCTCGCGCCACGGGCTGCACGCGGAAGGCCTGTCCGGGGACCTTGCGCAGGTGGCTCGGGAACGCGCTCTCAGCCGCTTCCGCGAGGGTCGCGTGACCCTGCTCGTGGCCACGGACGTGGCGGCCCGCGGCTTGGACGTTCCGGGGATCACCCACGTCTTCATGCTCGGCCTGCCCGACGACCCCTCCAGCTTCGTGCACCGCCTGGGACGCACCGCCCGGGCCGGGGCGGAAGGAGAGGCCTGGACGGTGGTGGCTCCGTCCGAGCGCGGACGTTTCCTGTCTCTGTCGCGCCAGGCCGAGACCAAGCCCGAGCTGCGGCAGGTTCCCACGGGACGGGAATTGACCGACCATCGCCGCGAGCGCCTGGCCCAGCGGGTCGCGGAAAGCCTCGGGGAGGTCCTGGACCTCCCCGAAAGCTTCAAGCCCCTCGTGGCGGAGCACGGAGCGGAATCCGTTCTCGCGGCCATCGTCCATCGCCTGGTGCCCGAACCCGTTCCCGAGGAGCCCCGGCCGCGCCAGACCCGCCCGGACAGGCCGCAGCGCGACGACCAGGGCGGGCAGCGTCCGCAGAGGCGCAATCGCGAAGGCGTCTGGATCGCCGTCGGAGTGGGGACCGAAGACGGCCTGGAAGTGCGCAATCTCATCCCCTTCCTGTGCCGAGCCGCCGACATCCCCAGCTCGGAGCTGGGTCGCATCGAGATGCTCCCCCGCCTGTCTCTCCTGGAAACCACCACCGAGGCGGCCGAGATCTTCCTCAAGCTCAAGCTCAAGTGGCAACGCCGGACGGTGCGCATCCGCGAAGCCGATCCTCCCGCGAGGGCCTAGAGGCGACGCCGGGATTCCGGTCGGAACATCGCTCCGGAAACCCGATCGCAGTCAGTGGATCGGGAGCGTCCCCAAGCTGCTCTGCCGCCCACCGGCACGCAGGACCGCGATCATCTCCGTCCTTGGCAATCGCGCCCCGATGGACCGGGTGTAGGCGCCGGGATCCATGGCTTCGTCCACGAAATGGAACACGATGCGCCCCCGAAGGTCGTAGAAGTTGATCAGCACCCGTGTGCGCCCCATCGACTGGGGGATGTACCAACTCAAACCCCCGGCTCGGTTTTCCAATCCGAATCGGGAAAGGTCCAGGTTCGGCGGAGCGGTCAGACTCGCCCTCACCTGGAAGTCGCGCTGGGTCTCGCTCCCCACCGCGAAGTTCAGTTGCGGCTGGTATTCGATCCATCTGCCGGACTTGACGTCCAGGACCCAGATCGGAAGCGTCGTGTCCGATCCGATTTTCGAAAGCTGCAGGTTCAACGGAACCTTGGGCAGCAGGCCGGAGACGTGCACGGTCCAGACCACGCCCGTATCCGCAGGTGCCTGCACATCGGTGAACAGGGATCCGGTCGCTCCGTTCCGGGCGGGAAGCGTCATCGCCAAGACCCTGTCTGGAATGGGGGGCACGGGATTGTCGAACTTGTTCATTCCGGCGTTGGCGGCGGGATCGATCCCCACCCAAACCCGCGCCGTGTCGTTGGCCTTCTGCCACCCGACGATGCCGAGACGGAGCTGCGCGGAGCTGGACAGGGCACGGGCGGACGATGTGGACGGCGGGATGGAGGGGATATCCAGGGTCACGGTCCGGCCCGTGGAATTGAGCATCGCGATGCCCGTCCACGCACGCCAGGTCTGGAAGGTGTCGGGAACCGACCAGGTCTTCCCCGCACCGTCGTAGCCGTAGGGTCCGTAGACCTGCAGCGTGTCGAGTCCGGACAAGGTCTTCACTTGCGACCACCCGACATCGAAATCGAACGGATTCCCGACCATGTTCCAACCCGGCTTGAGGGTGATCTGCACCGGCACGGAAGCCGGCAGGGTCCAGCCCCCGGCGAGCCACGGGACCAGAGGCAACTTGCGGGTGCGCACCCAGTAGGCACTCCAGCTCGAGTTCGCCGTATCGGTCGCGAGCACCTCCTTGAATCCCGCGGTGTCCGACCGGAACACCCTCCACCTGGTGGGGTCGGGCGCCCCGAACTCCCGTTCGAAGGCGCTGTAGATGTTGCCTCTGGCGGTATACGGCATGGAGAGCAAGTCGTACTTGTCCTCGTCCCGCGCGAAGGGTGCCTGGATCGTGTCCAACTGCACCACCACGTCCCTCCTTGCCGACGGTGTGACGTTCCGCGAATCCCGCCCTTCCATCCAGACCTGGGCACCGAGGGGGATGAGCGACTTGGGAATCCGGATGTTCCCCGTTCCCGAATCCGAACGGACCAGCAGGGAACATCTGGGCGAGGTCTCCCCGGCGCGAATCAGGCAAAGGAAGGCCTGTGCGTCGGACGTGTTGTCCTGCAGCCGGAAGGACATCCTGACCGAGTCCGACGAGGCGATGGAATCCTTGCTCAGGGAAGTGGTCATCTGCGGAGGCAACGTGTCGTAACCAAGCCAGTACTGTCCGCCGTTGCGGGCATGGAACTCGACGACGGAATCCGGACCTTGGACCAGGGGAACCTCCCGGACGGCCCCGGTGGAATCGCGCATGAACACCGAAGGAGCACCCAAGGCGGCTCGGACGGACGCGGGTAGATTCGCCAACGGAACCTGGATTGGAAGGGACGACGTGTCCACGGAAACCGTCACCACCTTGATCGACGCGACGGAGACCTCGAATCCGGCGCCCAACGCGGTGTCCTTGATTCCGATCGCGATCCTGCGCGTGCTGTTGCGCGGTGGGGCGATCGCGTTGATTCCGCTGCCGACCCGCAACACCACGGAATCCGATCCGGCCGTCAGGGTGGTGTCCAGGGGAGCCACGACCAGTTGGGCCGAATCGATCGTGCCCAACCCCTTCGCGTAAACCATCGCGGAGCCAGCCACCGTGTTGGCGACGTGGCCGTTGTTCAGGGTGCCCAGCGGAGGATTCCAGCTCCAGGCGACTTGACCGGGAGACAGGCTCGAATCCTTGCCGGCCAGCGTCTGGGCGGCAAGGGTGAAGGTCGCCGTATCCGCCGGTCGGATCCGCAGGACGGATGGCTTGAGCACGAGGAACAGATTTTGTTGCACCGTGATGGAGAAGGTGTCGATCCCGCTGGAATCCACACCCCCGTTGGCCTCGCCGCCGTTGTCGCCCAGACGCACGTAGACCTTGGCGACTCCGCTCTGGTAGCTCGCAGGCGTGTAGGTCAAGGTGCCCGTGGAGGAGATCGCCGGCGGAGTGGAGAAGAGCGTGGCGTTGTTGTTCGCCACCCGGAACGACACCGTCTGCGAGGCTTCGCTCGGAGATCCGGCCAGGATGGACGTCGCC
>CAYXXL010000203.1:0-5930 GCA_964469025.1 uncultured Fibrobacteria bacterium | reverse complement strand
TCCCTGGCGGGAACCCCGGACGAACCCGACGTCGTGATCCTGGCTCGGGGAGGCGGATCCCTGGAAGACCTCTGGGCGTTCAACGAGGAATCCGTGGTGCGGGCGGTGGCCGCATGTTCGTTCCCGACCATCTCCGCCGTGGGCCACGAGACCGACACCACCCTCTGCGATTTCGCCGCCGATCTTCGCGCACCCACCCCTTCGGCGGCGGCGGAACTGGTCAGCGAGGAGCGAAGCGTACTGCTCGCGGCCCTGCACGACTACCAGGAGAGGGCCGGATCCGGCCTCCTGCGCATGGTGGAACGCCGTCGCGAACGACTGGAACTCCTGGCGGATCGGCCCTGTCTCCGCCACCCCGAAGTCGCGGTGGAACGGGCCAACCAGACCCTGGACCTCCTCCATGATCGGCTGGAACGCGCCTTGGGGTACCGCCGCGAGCGCGCCCATGCCGCCTTGGCCCTGGCCGCGGGGAGGCTGGATGCCCTGTCTCCGCTCCGGGTCCTTTCCAGGGGCTTCGCCGCGGTGGAAAGAGCCGACGGCTCCTTGGTGGTGCGCGCTTCGGACCTGCACTCCGGCGATCCGATCTCACTGCGCTTCGCCGACGGACGCGTGCCAGCCCGGGTGGAGGGGTGAGGCGGGTACCGACGGAGTCGGTGGGGTGAGGTCCGTTGCTTGGCCGTGCCGCTCCTGACGTGGAGGGGAAAGACGAGTCAGGGAGCTATATTCCTGCCCCTGGCCTGGTCGGCCAAGAGGTCCCACCGGGGGAAATTCGCGGCCCGATGAGCAAAGCCCAAACGTTCGAGCAATCCCTCTCGAGGCTGGAAATCGTGGTGTCCCGGCTTGAATCCGGCGACCTGCCCCTGGTCGAGGCCCTGGAGAACTACGAGGAGGGCGTCCAGCTCGTCCGTTCCTGCCGCGCGGAACTCGACCGGGCGGAACTCGTGATCCGCCGCCTGGTGGAGCGCAACGGCTCGGTCCAGTCCGAGCAGACATCGCCCGCGGAGCTGTTCGGAGGCGAGGGGTGAATGACGTGAACATGTTCCTCCTCCACGCCAAGGACCGGGTGGAGGCGGCCATCGACCGATTGGTCCCGACGCCTGACCACCGTCCGGGCATCCTCCACGAGGCCATGAGGTATTCCCTGATGGCGGGCGGCAAGAGGCTGCGACCGGCGCTCTGCTACGCGGCCTTCGAGGATTGCGGCGGAGTCGGCGAGGCATCGGACTGGGGAGCGGTGGCGCTGGAGATGGTCCACACCTTCTCGCTGATCCACGACGACCTGCCCTGCATGGACGACGACGATTTCCGTCGCGGATTGCCCACCTGCCACAAGAAGTTCGGCGAAGCCATGGCGGTGCTCGCGGGCGACGCGCTCTCCATCTACGCCTTCCAGGTGCTCTCCCGCGCGGGGAGCGCGGAGGCGGTCTCCCTTTTGGCCACCGCGCTCGGCTCCGACGGGATGCTGGGCGGCCAGGTGGTGGACATCCAGAGCGAGGGCAAGCCCTGCGATCTGGCCACCGTGGATTACATCCACCTGCACAAGACCGCGGCCCTCATCGAGGCGTCCCTGGAACTGGGAGCCGTGCTGGCCGGTGCCGACTCCGCCCGTCGCGGCGTCTACCGCGAGTACGGTCGGTCCATAGGGCTCGCCTTCCAGATCGTGGACGACATCCTGGACATCGAATCTTCCACGGAAAAGTTGGGCAAGGATGTCGGGTCGGACGTGGAAAACCAGAAGGCCACCTACCCCGCGGTGGTCGGATTGGGCGAGAGCAAGAAGCGAGCTCGCCTGCTCGTGGCGCGCGCCGTGGAGCTGACCGGGCAGATGGGCCCCCGGGGACCGGTGCTCGCCGACCTCGCGCGATTCATCGTCGAACGGGGGAATTGATGGCAGAGCTTTCCGGGCCGGCCCAGGCCGGCCCGCTCCTGTCGGGAATCCGGAGTCCAGCCGACGTCAAGGGTCTGGACCTTCGCCAGCTCGCGTCGCTCGCCCAGGAGATCCGCGAGTTCATCGTGACCACGATCAGCCGCCACGGTGGCCACCTCAGCCCCAACCTGGGGACCGTGGAACTGACCTTGGCCCTCTTCAAGGTCCATCGCCCCGGCGTCGACAGGTTCGTGTGGGACGTGGGCCACCAGGCCTACCCCCACAAGCTGCTCACCGGTCGCCTGGACCGCTTCCACACCATACGGCAGCACGACGGACTCTCGGGCTTCCTGAAGCGCACGGAAAGCCCCTTCGACGACTTCGGCGCGGGCCATGCGAGCACGTCCATTTCCGCGGCGCTGGGCATGGCGGTGGGACGCGACCTGCAAAAGCGGGACAATCGAGTCTTCGCCATCATCGGCGACGGAAGCCTCACCGGCGGTATGGCGCTGGAAGCCCTGAACAACGCCGGAGACCGCCAGGAAGACCTCACCGTCATCCTCAACGACAACAAGATGTCCATCGCGGAGAACGTGGGCGGCATCTCCAAGTACCTGAACCGGGTCATCTCCGATCCCCGCTGGAACCGGCTGCGCAAGGACGTCTGGGGAGCGCTGGGCCACCTGGACAAGCTGGGCAAGGGCTGGGCGGACCACGCCCGCGAGACGGCCCGGAAGGTGGAGGATGCCGTGAAGGGCATGGTCCTCCCCGGATCCCTTTTCGAAGACCTGGGCTTCCGCTACTACGGCCCGGTGGACGGACACGATCTGCCCGCCATGATCGACCTGTTCGAGAAGCTGAAGGTGGTGCCGGGGCCCAAGCTGGTCCACGTGATCACCGTCAAGGGCAAGGGATTCGAACCGGCGGAGAAGGACGAAACCGGCAAATGGCACGGCCTGGGGGCGTTCGACCCGGAAACAGGCAAGGTGGCGCCCTCCTCGGACAACCGCCCCAGCTACACCCAGATCTTCGGCGAAGCCCTGGCCGAGCTCGCCACGGCGCACCCCGAGGTCGTCGCCATCACCGGTGCCATGCCCTCCGGCTCCGGCGTCAGCATCATGGCCAAGGCCTTCCCCAACCGGGTCTTCGACGTGGGCATCGCCGAGCAGCACGCCGTCACGTTCGCCGCCGGGCTCGCCTGCGAGGGAATCCGGCCGGTGGTGGCCATCTACTCCACCTTCCTGCAGAGGGCCTACGACCAGGTGGTCCACGACGTGGCCATCCAGCACCTTCCCGTCATATTCTGTCTGGACCGGGGCGGACTGGTGGGAGCCGACGGCCCCACCCACCACGGTGCGCTGGACCTCGCCTACATGCGCAGCGTCCAGACCATGGTGGTCATGGCCCCCAAGGACGAGGTGGAACTGGTGGACATGCTCCACACCGCCTACGCCCACACCGACGGCCCGGTCTCCATCCGCTACCCGCGCGGCGCAGGAAAGGGGATCCCCCGCAAGTCCGTGCCGTCCATCCTCCCGCTGGGCGTGCCGGAAATCGTCCGCGCCGGGTCCGAGGTCGCCATCCTGGGCATCGGGTCCATGGTGGAAACGGCCCTCGCCGCCGCGGATCTCCTTCTCGCCTCCGGCATCCGCGCGACCGTGGTCAACGCCCGCTTCGCCAAGCCGCTTTCCCTTGAACACTACCACTCCATCCTCTCCGGCCACAGGCTGATCGCGACCTTGGAGGACGGCGTGCGTTCGGGTGGCTACGGATCGGCCGTGGGCGAGGCGATGGCCGACCTCGACCTCCCCCGGCGCCATCTCCTCCTGGGGCACCCGGCGGATCGGTTCGTGGACCACGGAGACAACGCGAAACTCTTCGCGGACCTGGGACTGGACGCGGAGTCCGTGGCCCGGCGCATCCGCCAAAGCCTGGAGACAGCATGAATCGAGACCGTTCCCAAGGTCCCGGCGGGAGCCGGGGCGGCGACATCCCGTCCTGGAAGCGAAGGCCACGCGCGTTCGCGCCCAAGGTGGCGCTGGACCAGCAGGGTCTCTTCCTCCTGGACCAGGAGCTCAAGGGCGTCGCCGACCTCCGCAACGAGAAGGGCCGCGAGAGGACCGGACAGTATCTGGTCGAGGGCGTCCGTGCCGTCGAGACGTTGCTGGACCACGCGCGGGAAAACGTGGTTTCCGTCTACCAGACGGAAGGAATCGAGTGGAACCGATCCCTGCTCACCCGGCAGAACGGCCGCCTTGCCGTGCGGGTCGTCTCCGAACGCGAAATGGAGCAGATCTCCTCCACGAAGACCCAGCAGGGACTCCTGGCCGTTGCCATGGCGCGGGCGCTGCGGATCAACTGGGACACGGCGCGGCGCGTGACCCTGGTGGACGCGGTGCAGGATCCGGGCAATCTAGGAGCCCTCTTCCGCACTTCCGCGGCCTTCGGGTTCGATGCCATCGTGCTGGGCAAGGGGAGCGTGGATCCCTTCAACCCCCGGGCCGCGCGCGGTTCGGCCGGACTCGTGGCCGCCGTTCCCTTCGAGGCCGGCGTGCGCCTGGAGCAGACCATCGAATTCCTGCACAACAAGGGATTCACCGTGGTGGGCACCACGCCCCACGGCAAGGACGTGATCGAGTCCGTTCCGCTCAAGCACAAGGTCGCGCTGCTGGTGGGAAACGAGGGCCAAGGCGCCTCGGCGAACATCCTGGACCAGTGCGACGCCCGGGTGCGCATTCCGCTGGCCGGCGGAGTGGAGTCCCTCAACGTCGCCGTCGCCCACGGGATCCTGGCCGCGGGACTGCACAGCCGGAACAAGTAGCCTACAGTCTTCCGCGGTACTCCGCGAGGGTGGCGCAGGATTCCTCCCACACGTGGCGAAGGTCGGAAAGCCAGAGGGTCGCGGCATCGGAATTCCGCGACCGCGCGGCCACCTCCAATCCCTGGACGATTCCCGTCAACCTGGGAAGGCCAAGGCTCCCCGCGCTGGACTTGAGGGAGTGGGCGGCGAACGCCACGGAATCCCAGTCTCCGTTGGCCGCGGAGGACACGGCCTGCTGGACGGGTCCTCCGGTGGTGCCCAGGAACATGTCGACCATCCGAACGAGGAACGCGGGCTTCCCGAAACGACGCAGCGACCCGAGCACGGATTCGTCGAAGAGCGGCAACTGCTCCATGGTCCCATGATACCGCTGAGATCCTCGTCGAACAAGGCCGTCGCGCATCCCGGACGGCCCGGGGCCGCCAATCTACTTGTGCTCTTCCTGCGCGGGCCGATGTTCCGCCTTCTTGTGGTGGTGCTTCTTGTGGTGCTTCTTGTGCATCCCGTCCTTGTTCTGGGGAGCGTCGTGGTCGGAATGCGGGGCCTGGGCCGCGGCGAATCCGAAAGCGGCCAGTACGAGGATGGCGAGAGTCTTGAACGTCTTCATGTCGATCTCCTTGGTTTCCGATCCCCTCCAAGGGAGGAGGGACCGTTTTGGAGGATACCCTATCGCGGAACCCGTGCCAAGACCCCGCGTCGACTCCGAAGGGTACACCGTGGAAAAATCCCGGGAATTAGGGCCCTGGGGACGGAACCCAAGGCCCCGCTTTTTCGCAGGTGCGGAGGCAACCGCGAGAATCCATCTTTTCCTCGTATATGCATGTCCACTTCTTCCAGCACGATCCGATGGAGGGCATCGGGACCTTCCAGGACCTCCTGAACACGCGAGGATGGTCGATTTCCCACACTTTCTGGGACCGAGGCGGAGTTCCGCCCGCCCCCGAGGCCTGGGACATCCTGGTGGTCATGGGCGGCCCGATGAACATCCACGAAGAGGCGCTGTATCCCTGGCTCTCGGCGGAAAAGACCTGCCTGGACCAGGCCATCGCCTCAGGAAAACCGGTGCTGGGGGTGTGCCTGGGCGCGCAATTGCTGGCCGACCGGCTGGGCGGACCCGTGACGCGCAACGCCCATTCCGAGATCGGATGGAGCGAGCTGTTCGTTTCCCCCGAGGTCCGCGCCGCGGGCGGCCTTCTGGAGCATGTCCCCGCCGTGGCCCGGGTCTTCCAGTGGCATGGTGAC
>CAYXXL010000202.1:0-5943 GCA_964469025.1 uncultured Fibrobacteria bacterium | reverse complement strand
CAGGAAGGAAGCGACGGCGGTGAGGTTGGAAAGAGGGCTTGACGTGGTTCGACGCATCTCGAAGGGTCCTCCGTGGTGTGCAGAGTATACCACGGGCCACCCGGGGTGCGCCGCCAAATCGCCAATGCGGGTTCGCGAGCCGTTCTCCTATCTTTTTCCACCGTGAAGATCGTTTCCTGGAACGTCAACGGCCTGCGCGCCTGTGCCAAGACCCACTTCCGAGACTGGTTCCGTCGGTCCGACGCGGATGTGGTCCTGATCCAGGAGTTGCGGGCCGAGATCGATCAGATTCCGCCCGACCTGGTGGAGGTTCCAGGCTACGACGCGGTCTTCTTCCCCGCGAGTTGCAAGAAGGGCTATTCGGGGGTGGGTGCATGGGTGCGCCAAAGCCTCGGACCCGTCTCGTTCGAGAAGGGGATGGGCTGGGAGACCGCCGACCGCGAAGGCAGGGTGCTCACCCTTTCCGTCGGCAACCTGCGCGTGACGGGTTCGTACGTGTTCAACGGTGGTCGGTCGGAAGAGGCTTTCGCCGACAAGCTGGAATTCTGGAAACGCATCCGCGACCAGCACGCCACCTGGACCGGACAAGGGCTCGACGTCGCCTTCCTGGGCGACTACAACATCTGCCACCATCCGATCGACATCGCCGACCCGGTGGGCAACAAGGACAGCGTCGGATTCCGTCCCGTGGAGCGGGAACGGCTCTCGGGGTATTTCGAGGCGGGGTTCGCCGACTGCTTCCGGAGATTCCACCCCGGGGTGGCCGCGCAGTACACGTGGTGGTCGAACCGGCCCGGGGTTCGGGAAAGAAACCACGGCTGGCGCATCGACTACGCTTCGGTTTCGGACAATCTCTGGCCCCGCGTGAAGCGATGCTGGCACGAGCCCGACCAGATGGGCTCCGACCACTGCCCCATCGGACTGGAATTGCGTTGAGATCATCGGGAGGGATGTTCCTCCTGGCGGTCGCGGTTGCCCTCCTCGCCGGATGCGCCTCCACGGCCATTCCCATCGGCGGTCTGGTTCCCTCCTGGAAACTGCCGACGTCCGACGGCGACACCTTGTCCGAACAAGCGTTTCGCGGTCGGCCGGGCCTGGTGATCTGGCTCGACCCCATGTGTCCCCAGGTCCAGGACGCCGCCCTTCCGGGTGGAGCGCTCCGGAGGATGGAGTCCCGCTGGATGCCCACCGACAGTGCCTGGGTCGTCTACGTGGCGGCCCGCACAAGAGCCGATCAGGTGATGGATCCGGGGATGTGGCGCCCCTGGATGAAGGAGATGAGGCTCCGGGGTCCGGTTCTGGTGGATTCCACCGGGACGCTCTCCCGGACGCTGGGGGCGGAATTGGCTCCGGCGGCGGCGGTGGTGGACGGGGACGGCGTGCTGCGCTGGCGAGGTCCCATGCGATCGGTGGATTCCACCGGGGTTCCCCTCGCATCCGAGGTCCTGGATTCCGTGCTGGCGGGGAGGGCCCTGCCCGCACCCGACAATCGGGTCGACGAAGGCTGCCCGATGCGGGACCGCGTCTGGTGAGCGGGCTGTGGGCCTTCGTGGACGGGGTGTACTCGCCGCAGGAAGACGCCGTCGTGCCGGTCCTGGACCGGGGATTGCTTCTGGGCGACGGAATCTTCGAGACGGTGCGCGTGAAACGGGGGACGCCCGAATACTTCCGGGAACATTTCGACAGATTCTGCGCCTCCGCCGCCGCCGTGCGGATGCGCCAGCCCTGGAGCCAGGAGGCGCTGGAGGACGTCTGCGCCGAACTTTGCCGCCGCTCCGACCTGGCGGACGCCTCCGTGCGGATCACCCTGACGCGCGGAGCCAACCGCGGGACCCTCTCCGACACCGGAGACCCGCCCAGGCTCCTGGCCATCTGCGCCGGAATCGATCACATCGACCCCGCCATCGTTTCGCGGGGCGTGGCGGTGGCGGTGGCCGCCGTCCCCCGGGTGCACGAACTGGCTCCCTCCGTCAAGGCCACGCAGTATCTGGCGGCGATCCTCGCCCGGCTGGAAGCCGACGACCGGGGCTGCTACGAGACCCTTTTCTCGGATCCCCGGGGGAGGGTGCTGGAATTGTCTTCCGCGTCGTTCTTCGCGGTCCGCTCCGGACGGATCCTGACACCTCCCTTGCGTCTGGGCATCCTGGCCGGCATCACGCGTTCGGCGGTCCTGCGGCTCGCGCGCGGCGCGCGCATCCCCGCCCGGGAGGCCGTCCTGCGGCTGGACGACCTGGGGAGCATGGACGAGGCCTTCCTCACCTCGGCCGTGCGAGGGGTCGTTCCGGTGGTACGTTTAGGGGGTGCAAACGTGGGCGATGGCCGTCCCGGTCCCGTCACGGGGCGCATCGTGGAACTGTTCCGCTCGGAGACCGGGCGCTGGCAATGACCGGGAGAACCAATGGGAAAGACGACCGAAAACAGGACCATGCCTCCCGGCGAACTGCGCTTGGGCCCCGCGGGGATCGAGTTCGAGACCGACGGCGTCTCCCACCTCTTCTCCTGGCCCGAGGCGCTGCGCCGCCTGGGCGCGGCCGGCGCGGACCTCTCCCTGCACGTCGACTGGGGTGAGGGATACCACGAAGACAAGCTCGATTGGGTGGATCTGATGACCTTCGAGGACGAGGTCGGCGTGCTCCCCCACGAGGTGTTCTCCGGGGGTCGCCTCTCCGGGACCCTGGATGCCCTGGTGGAGTTCGAAGACGACAGGATCCGTCTCTACTACGACGATTCCTCGGGAGCCGAGGCCGGGGTGGTGGAGCTGCGCCATGCCGTGGGGACCCGCCTCTCCCTCCACGAAATCGCGTTCAAGTCCTTCGGTGCCAAGAACGAACGGCTGGCCCGGGCCTTCTGGTTCTCCGGATCCCTGGCCTACTGAAGCCCTTGGTCAGCCCGCCGCGGGATCCGCGATCTCGCCGGGTGCCGCATCCCTGAATTCGGAGAGGATGAAACGGAACTCGTCCTGGACGCCGCGGAAGGCTCCCACGACGCCGGGATCGAAGTGCGAGCCGGAGGACTTCAGGATGATGTCCGTGGACGCCTGCAGGGTGAACGCCGGCTTGTAGCAGCGTTTGGTGGTGAGCGCGTCCCAGACGTCGGCCAGGGCCACGATGCGCCCGTAGACGGGAATGCCTTCCCCGGCAAGGCCGTCCGGGTAGCCGCTGCCGTCCCATTTCTCGTGGTGGCTCCTCGCCACCACCTGGGCGATGCGGAGCATGGGGCTGTCGGCGTCGGAAAGGATGCGGGCCCCGATCGCCGCGTGTCCGCGCATCACCGTCAACTCCTCGGCATCCAGCTTTCCGGGCTTCAGGAGGATGTGGTCGGGGATTCCGATCTTCCCGATGTCGTGCATGGAACTGGCCACGTAGAGATGGTTCACCTCCTCGGGGGGGAGCTTGAGTTCCCGCGCCAGCGCCGCGCTGTAGGCGCGGATGCGCAGGACATGGTTGCCGGTCTCGTCGTCGCGCATCTCGGCGGCGCGGGAAAGCCTGGTCACGGTGTCCAGGTTCGCCGCCTCCACCAACCTCAACGCCTCGCGCAGTTCCCTGGTGCGCTTTTCCACCAGCTCCTCCAAGCCTTTCTGGTACCGGCGAACCTCCTCCTTCAGCGCCCGCTTCTCCAGGGCGTTGTGGATGGACATGTGCACCTGCTCCAGGTGGATGGGCTTGAGGATGAAGTCGTAGGCGCCTTCCTGCATGGAAGACACGGCCAGGCCGATGTCGGCGTAGCCCGTGAAGAGGATGGGAGCCGTGCGCGGGTGGTGGCGGCGGGAATGGCGAAGGAGTTCGGTGCCGGATTTCCCGGGCATCCGGATGTCGGAGAGCAGCACGTCGAACTCGCGGCTGGCCAACTGGGCCACGGCTTCCTCGTAGTTCCCCGCGGTGGCCACGACGAACTTGCGCAGGGAGAGGTAGTCCTGGATGACCTGGCAGATCGCGAATTCGTCGTCCACGACGAGGATCTTGGCGGCTTCCTGTTCCATTCGACTCTCCTGTGAATCCCCACTATACCAAGCTGGGGAAGCGCTCTGCAAGCGCCCTTTCCACTGGAGGTCCGGTTGCTATGTTTCCCGCTCCTCGTCCGCCTTCGGCAGGACGGGAAATCGGGGTGTAGCTCAGCTGGTAGAGTGCTACGTTCGGGACGTAGAGGTCGCACGTTCGAATCGTGTCACCCCGACTGAGAAGGGCCACCCGTCGGGTGGCCCTTTCCCGTCTTCGCGGAGACGTCCCGTCGACGTCTCCGCGAAGACGGGAGGCGGCTACCTTGCACCCCATGCAGGAGAACGTGCGCAACATCGGCATCGTGGCGCATGTCGATGCCGGCAAGACCACCCTCTCGGAGCAGCTCCTGCTCCTGGGCGGCGCGATCCGGACCGCCGGACGTGTGGACGAAGGCCTCTCCACCATGGACTACCTCCCCCAGGAGCAGCAGCGGGGAATCACCATCCGCGCCGGAGTGGCGTCCTTCGAATGGAAGGGATGCCGCGTCAATTTCGTGGACACTCCGGGGCACATCGACTTCTCCCTGGACGTGGAGCGCAGTCTGCGCGTGCTGGACGGCGCCATCGCCGTCTTTTGCGGCGTGCGCGGGGTGGAACCCCGTTCCCGGGCCGTGTGGGCGTTGGCAGACCACCACAAGGTTCCGCGCGTGGCCTGGGTCAACAAACTCGACCTGCCCGGAGCGGACTTCGCGGGCACGGTGCTGGAGATCGAGGACGCGTTCGGGATCTGCGCGTTGCCGGTGGATTGGCCCGTGGTGCGCGGCGGGGTGGTGGTGGGTGCGATCGACCTGGTGCGGTGGATGGCGCGGGAAGTGAAGGATTCGCGGCGCCGCACGCTCGCCGAGATTCCCGCGGACTGGATGCCCGAGGCCCAAGCGGCGCGGGAAAGGCTCCTGGAAGAGGCCAGCCGCTCCGACACGGAGCTGACAAGACAGATATTGTCCGGGGTTGTGGCTCCCGAAGCCCTGGTGTCGGCCCTTTCGAACGGATGCCGCGGGGGAACGATCCTTCCCGTCTGCGGCGGGGCCGCGGTCCGGGGATGGAACTGCGCCGCCATCCTGGATGCCGCCGTGGAATTCCTGCCTCTTCCCGTCTGCCCCCCCGAGCTCGAAGGCCACCCCGGGATCGCGCTCGCGTTCCAGACCGGCCGGGGTCCCGACGGTGGTGGACTGGCCCTGGCAAGGGCTTGGTCGGGCTCTTTCCAGGTTGGGGATGCGGTCGTGACGGGACCCAAAGCCGAAGGGAAAAATCGGATCGTGTCGCTGCACCGCGTGTTCGCCGACGAACTCAAGCCCCTGGACCATGTGGAGGCCGGCGACATCTTCGCCGTCGGCCTGTCTGGTAGGATCCGACCCGGAGACACGGTCTGCAAGCCGTCCTCTTGGATCGCCCTGGAGCCGGAAGCGAGCCGGAGGATGGTCCTGGAGCTGGCTCTGGAAGCCACCGACGCGGCAGGGAACGAGCGGTTGAGGGAGGGCTTGGAGGTGATGGCCCAGGAGGACAGCGGGCTGGAATGGATTCTTGAACCGGACACCGGCCGGTGCGTGATCCGGGGCCAGGGCGAGCTGCAACTGGAGGTCGCCATCGAAAGGCTGCGCGAGGAATTCGGCGCCGTGTTCCGGCAGGGAGCCTTGCATGTGCGGCGCCGGGAGCGGCTGGAGCGAGCCTCGAATCTGCGCACGGACCAAGTGGAGTGGGCGGGAGGCAAGTTGAAGCTGGAAGCACGGGTGGAGCCCATCGATGAAGGGTTGGAAGTCGTTTGGGAGTGCATGGCCCCGCCCGCCCTGCGTGCCGCCGTCGAGGCCGGCTTCGCCGGGGCCGCCACGGACGGTGCCGGAGGCGGAGGTGGATTGGATGGGGTCCGTTTTTCCGTGGGGGAATGGAGTGGTTCTGCGGAAGTTCCGGCCATTCTGGGGAAACGACTGGCGGATCATCTGGGTCCGTTG
>CAYXXL010000201.1:0-5968 GCA_964469025.1 uncultured Fibrobacteria bacterium | reverse complement strand
CTGCCCCGATGCCATGGCCGTGTTGGATGTATTCCAGGCGCCTTCCGACGTGGTGGCCGGCCCGGGGGGTCCCACATTGCGCTTCCGGCTCGAATGGCGCCACCAACCCGGGCAGACGGAATTCTTTCTTCCCTGCCCAAACCGTGTGGCGCCGCCGGCGGATTCCATCGCCCTCCAACTGCGCGCCGTGGCCCAACAGATGTCGGCGCGGGTCTCGGTGCGATCCACCCCCGAAGGAATCCCGTTCCGAGTGGAGGGGTGGTCAGGATCCGAGCTCGACCTGGTGACGCCTTTGGTCCTGAAGACGCCCCCGGGTGCGTTCTCCGTGGAGTTCAGCCGGGACGGATTGGTCAGGCGAGTGGATACGGTCGTGTCCGTTGGGGGGTTGTACGAGATCGACGCGGATTTCCGCACCTCCCGGATCGACCCCAAGGTGGTGGTGGTGGCGCACACGACCTGGCCCTGGTGGGGCGCCACGGCGGTCGCCGCCGCCGCCACGGTCTTCTTCGAATGGAGGCAAACTCAGGCCCAGAGCGCCTATTCCGCTCTGGGTCCGGGAGATCCTCCGGAACGCTTCTCCGCCAAATGGAGTGATCTCCGCCAAGCGAACCTCCTGCGCAACGGATTCCTCGGCCTTACCTTGGTTCTGGGAACGGGGTCGGCTTGGCTGGAATGGGGCCGGAGTCGTTGACGGGGAAATCGTTGTTGGTTTCCTTGGCTGGAATGTCCATTCACTTTCCGCAGGCGCGATGAACCCATCAGCCCAGCACCGCGACACAACCGGCATGACGGCCAGCGACGAAGATCTCGCCGCGAAGGCCGCCGCGGGGGATGATCGTGCCTTCCTGGAACTCTACAGACGCCATCGACGCTACGTCCTCACCTTGGTCGTGCGCACATCCGGTCGTCCCGAGGACGCCGAGGACCTCCTTCAGGAGAGCTTTTTCCAGCTCCACAGGAGCTTGGCGTCCTTTTCCAGACGAGCTGCTTTCCGGACCTGGTTCCACGGGATCGTGGTCCGGGTCTGCCACAGCGCGACCCGCAACCGCCTGGCGCAGCGCCGGAGGGGCGACGCCGACGCCGAGCACATGGACGAGGAGCGCCTGGAATCCGAGGCCGGGGGCGATGGCCGCGATCTGGCCCAACAGCACGCCCTCCGCGACTGGATCCAGGGCTGCCTGGACAAGATGCCCCTGCTCCATCGGCTTCCGCTGGTCCTGCACCTCTACTCCGGCCTCGAACTGGCGGACATCGCTCGGATCCTCGCCATCCCGGAGGGCTCCGTGAAGTCCCGGCTCTTCCATGCCCGCAAGCGCATGGCGCTTTGCCTGCGCGATCGGGAGGAGGGATGATGTCCGCCCACCGCGATTGGGAGCGCACGCTCAAGGAAACCTCGTTCGATCTTCCCGAAGACCGCTGGTTGCATCTGGAGAACGACATGCGCGGTTGGCTCGCCCGGGAAACCCGGGCCGCGGAGGTTCCGCGACTCGGGTGGGAGCGGTTCCTGGAAGGTTTCCGCGGGTGGCACCTGGGATTGGCGGGTGCGGTCGCGGCTTGCGTGATCGGCCTGGGTGCCTGGATTTGGATCGCGGTTCCCGCTGGGGCAGGCCGCATATCCTGGTCCAACGGCCAGACCCTGGACACTCGGGGGAGGGCGGATTGGAATTGGACGGCCGAGAGCTGCCGCATCGAGGCCGACGACGCCCGGCTGCTTCTTTCCGACCACACCGACAGCTCGGTGGGGATCCGGATCGAGCGCGGGGAGGCCACGTTCCACGTGCGGCACCGCCGCCACGGCGAATCGTTCGCCGTGGAAGTGGGGGACTGCAAGGTCCATGTGGTGGGAACCGTGTTCACCGTGGGGGTGGATTCGCTCCGACCCTGGGTGGCCGTCCAGGAAGGAAGGATCCGCCTGGAACACCCTCGTTTCCAGCGGTTCGTGGGCGCCGGTCAGAAATCGACGTGCAGCGAAGACGGTTCTCCCGGGACATCCCCCGACGCACGTGCCTCGATGCCGTCCGGAACGCCGGATGCCGTGTCGGTCGCCCGTCCCCCCGTTTCCGCGGGTTCCGCCGCGCAGACCTCCCTTCCGAGCGCACCGGACTCCGAGGTCGTGCCTTCCTGCCAGGAGGGATCGGGTTGCGTGCGCATCCTGTCCGAGTTCGTCTACCGCCACCCGAACCATCCGGCCGCACCCGGTGTCGCCCTGCGGTGGGCCCGGCTGGCGGCCCGGGAAGGGGATGACCGGGACGCGCTCGTGGCCTACGGTTTCGCTTCCGCGTCGCCCGCCCTGTCCGATCTTTCCCGATTGGAATCCCTGCGCCTGCGCGCCGGAGGCTTGTCGCAGGAAAAAGCCGTTGCCGATTCCCTGGATGGATGGATTCCTCGGCTCGTTCCGGGGTCCGCGACATGGCGCGCCGCCTGGACGCTTCGGGAAGAGGTCGCTCGTCGCCAGGGGGACGCGGGTTCGGTTTCCAGGGCGCGAAAGGCCTTGAGCGAACCGGTCACGGTCGAAAGCGGGCCGTGAACCGGTTCCGGATCTGGGCGATGGGATGAAGAGGTGGGGATGGCTGCTCGTGGCGTGCCTTTGGGGTTGCGCCGAGAGGGACAATCCCTACGACCCGGCGAACCTCGTGTCCAGGTCGGTGGACACCACGGCCAAGCTGCCCGTCCCGGCGGCCGGTATCCGAGTGGTGCTTCCGGATTCGGCGGGCAGATCCTCGGCCTACTACGGCAACATCCAATCGGCGTTGGCCGACCTGGACCCCGGCGACACCCTCTGGGTGCAGGGAGGGATCACCTATCCCACCATGGGATTGAACCTCTCCCACGGCGGAGCGCGGCTTCTGCCGGTGGTCCTGCGATCCTTCGGAGGGGAAGCGCGGGTCCTGGCGCGTTCCAGCGTTCCCAACTGCCTGATCATCAGCCAGGGGTGGGCGAAGATCACCGGATTCGCCTTCGTCGGGGCCACCGGTCCCGCCGTGAGGACCATCGGGGACAGCGCGATCGCGGGAGATGTCTGGATCGATTCGTCCCGCATCGACAGCAGCTACACGGCACTGGACGTGCGCAACCTCCTGGGCACGCTGCACTTGCACAGCCTGTCCATGACCGGTGATTCCCTGGTACCCCCGGTCTATTTCGAGAACGTTTCCGCATTGGACACCCTTCAGCTCCATTGGTGAACGCGGGGACCGGCTCGGAGAGCTGGCGCTCCGTGTACCTTTGCCAGCCTCCATGGAAACGGACATCCTTGTCATCGGCGGCGGCCACGCCGGCATCGAAGCGGCTTCGGCGGCGGCGCGCTTGGGCCGTTCGGTGGTGATGGCGACGCAGGATCTCGCCGCGATCGGACGCATGAGCTGCAACCCCGCCATCGGGGGCGTGGCCAAGGGTCAGCTGGTGCGGGAAATCGACGCGCTGGGAGGCCTGATGGGCCGCGCCGCCGACGTGAACGGCATCCATTTCCGCATGCTCAACTCCAGCCGCGGGGCGGCGGTGTGGGGGCCTCGCGCCCAGCAGGACATGGACGCCTACTCCCGCTGGATGCGCGACGCGCTGGAGCGCCATCCGGGCATCTCGCTGCTGGCGGGAGAGGTGGTGGACCTGGATCCCGTGGACGGCGGATTCCGTCTGCGACTCTCGGATGGACGGATCCTGACGGCCGCCAAGGTGGTCGCCACCACGGGGACGTTCGCGCGGGGAAGGCTGTTCCGGGGCGAGGAGGCATGGGACGGCGGTCGCGTGGGCGAGGCCCCCTCCAAGGGACTCTCCGATTCGTTCCAACGCCTGGGTCTGGGGCTTCGCCGTCTCAAGACGGGCACCCCGCCAAGGCTCCGGCGCGACTCCATCGACTGGTCCCTCGCCGAACCGCAGGACGGCGACATCCGGCCCTGGGCCTTCTCCATCTTGACGGATTCCGTCCAGAACCGCGTCCGCTGCCACATCGTGCGCACGGGCCCCGGCACGCACGAACGGCTGCGGGAAGGGTTTTCGCGAAGCCCCCTGTTCAACGGCGCCATCTCGGGAACCGGACCGCGGTACTGCCCCTCCATAGAAGACAAGGTCGCGCGCTTCCCCGAACGCGACGGACACCAGCTCTTCCTGGAGCCCGAGGGCCTGGAGAACGACCGCGTCTACGTCAACGGCTTTTCCAGCTCGCTCCCGTCGGACGTCCAGGACGCGGCCCTGCGGACGATTCCCGCCCTGGCGGGATGCGAGGTGATCCGCTACGGGTACGCCGTCGAGTACGACGCCGTCGACGGCACCGCGCTCCATCCCACCCTGGAGGTGCGCGGGGTGCCCGGCCTCTACCTGGCCGGGCAGACCTGCGGAACATCGGGCTACGAGGAGGCCGCCGCGCAAGGACTGGTGGCGGGGGCCAACGCCGCGTTGTCGATTTCCGGCAAGGGACCCTTCCTTCCCGAACGCACCTCCAGCTACATCGGCGTCCTGGTGGACGACCTGACCGGCATCCCCCTGGTGGAGCCGTACCGGCTGTTCACCTCGCGTGCGGAATACAGGCTGCATCTCCGCCACGACAACGCCGAAGCGAGGCTGACGCCGCTGGGCCGGGAACTTGGGCTGGTGGACGACTTCCGCTGGGAGCGCCACCTTGCGCGCGCGCGCGCCTGCGACGCGCTGCGCGCGGGGTTGGCCGCCCGCAAGCTGGAGCCCGGCCGCATCCGCGGCTTCCTGGAATCGCGCGGCGAGTCGGTGCCGGAATCCGTCGTCCGTGCCGAGGACATCGCAAGGCGTCCCCGCGTGGGACTTGAGGACCTGGTAGCGGAACTGGAGATTCCGGACCTTCCCGACCGCACGGGCATCCTGGAAGTGGAGAGCGGTCTGCGCTACGGAGGATTCTTCCTGCGCGAGGAGAGGGAGATCGAACGGGTGCGTCGATTCGGATCCAAGCCGTTTCCCCCGGACCTGGATTGGTCGTCGCTGGAAGGCGTTTCCATCGAGGCTCGGCAGGCCTTGGCCCGCGAGCGTCCGTTGACCTTGGCCGGCGCGGCCAGGCTGCCCGGTGTGCGTCCCTCCGACGTGGCCGTGCTGATGATGCGGATCCGTTCTTAGGTTTTGCGTCCACCATGCTCCGGGAATTGCCTCCCGTGCCGCGCCGGATCGCGTGGCTCCACTTCCTGAACGACCTCACCCTCGATTTCCTCACGCCGCTTCTGCCCGCCGGAGTGGGGGTGGCCTGGATAGGACTCATGGAGGGGCTGGCCGACGCCACCGGCCAGACGTTGAAGGTCGTGTCCGGTCGGCGTTCCGACGCCACGGGCCGGCGGGTGCGGTGGGTGGGTGCCGGGTATGCCGCCAACGCGTTCGCGCGGCCCCTGGCCGCCGTCGGGCTGGCCTTGGGCTGGCCGGTGTGGGTGGTGGTGTGCCGCGTGGGCGACCGGGTGGGGAAGGGCTTGCGCGGATCGGCCACCGACGCCTTGGTCGCGGACTGGACCGAGGGGCGGGCCAGGGAGCGGGCGTTCACGGCCATGCGCGTGCTGGACAACCTGGGCGCCACCATCGGCGCGCTCCTGGCCGCCGCCGTGGCGTGGCTCGCGCCCGCCCGGATTCCATGGGCGGTGGGACTCCTGCTGGTCCCGGCGCTCTGGGTCGCCTGGCTGTGCCGCGGGCTGCGCGACGCGCCGGTGACGGAAATTGCCAGGGCGGCTCCCGATGCGCGTCCTCCGGGCTGGTGGCCGAGGTCGAAGGGCTTGCAGCGGCCGCTCCTCGCCATGGCGCTGGCTTCATCGGGCACGCGGCTGAGTCCCCTGCTGGTGCTCCTGCCGGCGGTGGGCCTTTCCGCCGGCTCGCTCCACCGCGCGCCGGTCTGGGCGCTCTGCCTCGGCTGGGCGGTTCTGGGCCTGGTCCAGACCGCGGCGGCGACCGCGGCGGGTCCCTTGCTTTCCCGCTTGGGGGCGGCTCGGCTTCTGCGCATCGGATGGGTTCTCGGAGCCGTCGTCTTCGC
>CAYXXL010000200.1:0-5985 GCA_964469025.1 uncultured Fibrobacteria bacterium | reverse complement strand
CATATACGCGATGTAGGCCCGGGCAAACTCCGGGTCTCCCCAACGCATCATGTACATGTCGTCATTGCGAACCGTCAGCCATGTTTTCTTGCCCGCAGGAACCGTCGGCAACCAAGAGTCGATCAGTGTGGGGTCGGCAGAGGAAAGCATATGCGCCTCTGAATATTTATAGCTGTAATCCAAAGTGTCTGGATATCCACCAAATGCGGAATTGATTGCACCCACACTCGTCCGAACTGCCCGATGAATAAACCTGACTTTCCGTCCTGGCTGCCACGAAGGATCGGCCTTTGCATCCTTGACCCCTTGCCCGTAGGTGTCCCACAGCCAAGTTTCCGTTTGTCCTTGAATATTCTCACCATAGGTTACACCGATGCCGGCCAAAAGTGGGTACGTCAATAACAGGGTACGAACACTTTTTCGGAAATAGTCGGTAGTTACGGCACCGGGAGTCGTGGTGATGCCATCCTTCCCGTCAGCCCCATAGGTGAAGATATTCCAATTGAAGATATAGAAGTCTACGCCCCGGTTTTTACCATATTGCATGACCTGCTTCCAGAAAGCAATTTTGTCGTTAATGGTCATTGTTTTGACAGTGACAGCGGCACTCAATACGTTCGCTGGGCACATGCCTGGCCCCGTAAGACTCGCGCCTGTATTGATTCCAGGATTCATCTTGACATCACTGAGGGCAACCGCAGGATATTCCGGCACGTTGATCAGCGAGGGGAATGGCTGTAGGCTCCAAAGCGTCAGGGCATTGTAGTGGTACCTGGCACAATCATCTAGGAAATCCATCCAAAAATTAATGTCCCACATGACAGGAACGTTTTTCCAGGCCGCTTCTCCGTTGTCGGAATAACTGGGAGTTCGCACATCCAATGGAATGTTGAATTTAATCCCGCGTTCCAAGATATACGGTGCATGATCACCATTGGCCACGGATCCCAGGTTATTCAGGTTGATCGCTTCAGCCAAATCCAGACCACCATACATGGTCCCAGTGGCATCTGCACCAACGACCCAATAGGTTGTGCGCGCCCCCGATGTGGTTTTGCGAAGCGAATACCCTTGTGCCTTGAGCGCCCCTACGGCACTCCCACCTTCACCTGCCAAGGCGGCCTCGACATTCGCAGTTCCCCTCTTCGCCAAAACGACACGAGTGTCTTCCGTTCCTCCTGCCAAGGTGCTGACGTCTTGGACAGGAGACACGCCATAGGCTTTTGAAGTGAGGGCGTTGCTGATTTCCTGTGCAGCGAAGACCGAGTTCGAGTCACCAGTACTACAAAATAGGGTGGCGGTGGAGGCAAACAGACTGTTTGGAAGCAGTAGCGTCGTCCCGAAGAGAAGAAACCAGACGCTGGACTTTGAGTTCATGAAAATTCCTTTCCACTACTTCTTTCCACAAGCCAGTCGACTCCAGAGTCGACTGGAGTTCATGTCACGATGTGCAATCAATGAACAATGTACGCCTTTGTTTGGGCTACCATATTGTCTTCTCTCAACACCACCAAGTACATACCCGCCGGGACGGCAAGTCGTTTGAGATCAAAGGAACGATTCTCCGCCGGCAATCGCCCCGAATAGACATTCAATCGGTGAGCCCCATTCAGATCCACAAGATCAAGGCGAATATTCGCCTCGTGATTTAGCTGTAATTCAACGCTGTTGTTGGATATCCGCAGAAGATCATTGCTCGCTGGCGGATTCGCGCCTTCGGCAATGGACGCTGTTGGGGAGTGGATCCAAATGATGGTTGACGTGCCGGGCCATGGGGAGGTCAGCTTTGCGGACCCATTTCCGAAGGGTCCCGCTGCCTGCTGCACACCAGTGAGGCAATTCATCCATGTTGCGGATAGTTGTCCGGATGCGCCCGCAATATTCAATGCAGTAGACCCACCTTTGCTCAAGTAGACAATATATTCCGACCCTGGTTTGGCAAGGCAGTGATTGCTCGTATCGGCCGTAATAAGATTGTCGTTTGGAGCCAAGTTATACCAATCGGTTTTGGTGAAGAATCCCGTGAGATACTGGTAAAACTTCAGACCATTGGGCTCTTCCGCAGTCCGAACAACATCCCATCCGTGGTAGGTGTAGTAATATGTGGGATAGGCTCCTGTCATCAGAACCTTGTAGGTGCGATTCAGCACTTCTTCCTTGGGTTGGTAAACACTATATGTATGACCTCCGTCATTGCCGACTTCATAGCCATATTCCGCATTGTAAATTGGCCAATTTTTGGCATTGCGGAAACTGAGGCCAACGGTGTAGATATTCGGTGCCTGGTTGTGCTGCTGGATCGTGCGAAAATCAAGATTGGTATTCAGCTTGGGGTCAGCGGAATAATCGTTGGTGTTCCCTCTGCCCACATCGTCGTGCAAGGTGCGGAGCCTCTGATAGGCGTCCTTGGACTGGATGAGATTCACCATGTTGTGAATGTAGGCTTGATCCGGTTCGTAATAGACTTCTTTCCCAAAGCTCCAGATGATGTTCGGATAGGCCTGGTATCGTGCAACTAGGCTGGTAAAGTACAAAGAGTCTGCTGCCGATCCCTTCGCTGGCCAAGACACTTGGCTTGGATCACCGGTCAAAGTACTACTGACGAACCAATGGAAGAATATGTAAGCCACCATGCCCTTTTGGAACATATAATCAACGACTTTATCGAAATGCGCCCAATAGGTCGGGTTCAATCGGGTCTGATCCGGATTTGGGTTCGTTCCGGCCCAAGCAAACATGTCAGGGGGACCCCAAAGATCCGGCGTCGTAGCTGGCAAAGTTGGCCAAATCCAAACATAAGCGCTGAAATTTATGGCCGAAAAGCCACGCGCGGAATACATGTCCAAAATTTGCTTTTGCTTTGCAATGGTGGTATCAAAACACTGGATAACGCCAAGCCAATCGATTTCCGCACCCATCATGAAATAGGGAGTTCCATCTTCATACCGGAAGTGGTGCGGATTCAATGGGTCAACAGACAACCGGCCATGGACATTGTTTTGGGTGTTCGGGGTACAAGTGATGGTCCCGGTCTGACCATTCATCGCATCGTCGCCTGACGTCGTTGTATAGGTCCAGCTCCCGATCTTCGTTGGGGCGAACCTGACTTTCCAAACATTGTTTCCGGCATAAAACCCCGGGATCGTGAGGCTGGTGTTTCCTGGTCCCGAAAATTTCGCCTGCACATTGACATCCATGAATGGATTTGCGTAGGCGGTCTTTGTCGAAAGCTGGATGTCCACCGGATGCCATTGCTGCGCGGTGAGCTGGGCCATCGACAATCCCGCCAAAAGCACCAAATATTTTGCCGCCGCGGTCACCGTTGAACTGTTCATCTCGTCTCCCTCCTGTCTACCGTTGCTACGAGCTGCAAGTTGTAATATCGGGCGCACTGCTGGAACTGGGGCTGTGATGACTGGAGCATCTGTTGAATAGTTGCAACGGAACCTCACAGGGAACCACCGGCGGCCTCTCGCCACGGTTGTTATGCAGCCTTCGCCATGTCTCGGTGCCCGCCTTACGGCTGCCCACCGCCGCAGGTGACCTGCCGTCGGTGCAAAACGAAGAAGGACCACCTGGTCGGTGATCCTTCCTCTGAGTTGCGGGGACCAGGATTTGAACCTGCGACCGCTTGGGTTATGAGCCCAACATTGGCCATGTCTCGGTGCCCGCCTTACGGCTGCCCACCGCCGCAGGTGACCTGCCGTCGGTGCAAAACGAAGAAGGACCACCTGGTCGGTGATCCTTCCTCTGAGTTGCGGGGGCAGGATTTGAACCTGCGACCTTTGGGTTATGAGCCCAACGAGCTACCGGACTGCTCCACCCCGCGTCGAGAGGAGGCATTATACCAAAGATCAGTTGCCACGTCAATGGATTTGGCCAAAAAGGGCGCTAGTTTTCTCCGCCCATGTCCATTGGTTCAGATCAAGAGGTCCGGGTTCCCCCAATGGATCCGGGCGCGCTGCGACCCCGGATCCGTGTTGCCACCAGCCTTCCGGCGGAGTTGCCCCACTACGAATTGCTCCGGGAAATCCGCCGCGAGCCGGACCGACCCATGTTGTGGTCCCATTCGGTCGTTTTGGACGAAAACTTCGTGCCTCGGCTGGCTGTTTCCTCTCCCCCGCCCTTTCAGCCCATCGACCTCGCCGAAGTGGTGGGAACCGCCGGTCCTTACGAGATCGAGATCTGCACCGGCAAGGGGCGGTTCCTGGCCGATTACGCGCAGCGCCACCCCGATCGCGGCCTGGTCGGGATCGAGTGGACCCGCGGCATCGCCCGAAACGCCGCCGAGAAGCTCGAACGCCGCCTGAAGGGAGCCCACCACGCCCGGGTGATCTGGGGGGAGGCCTTGTATTTCCTGCGCGACCGTCTGCCTTCGGGCATCTGTTCCGCCGTCCACCTCTACTTTCCCGACCCCTGGCCCACGAACAGGGACCGCCGGGTTGTCCAACCCGAGCTTTTGGCGCAAATTCGGCGCATCGCCCTTCCCGGTTGCGCCTTCCACTGGGCCACCGACCACGACGATTACAATCGCGCGGCCTGCAAGCTGCTTTCATCCACCGAGGGCTTCCATCTGCTGGATGGGAACGCTCCGCCCACGGAGGGGATCCGGACCACCTTCGAGTCCAAGTACCTGGCGGAGGGCCGTCCCATCCATCGCTCGGTGTGGTTCGTGGAGCCAATTGTCAATTTTGCCTCTTGACAACCCTTCCTGGTCCGTGGGATGATCCCCTCCACGGTTTACCAGAAAGGAACCCATGATCTCCAAACTCCCTGTCCTGCTCGTTTCTGGTGCCTTGGCGCTTGCCAGCGCCACCCGCGCCGATGACGCCACATTCAAGGCCTACGGCTTCGCAGACGCCGAACTCCTCAAGCAGTCCTACAACGCCGACAACTTCCTGGTCGGGTACGGCTACGCGACCCCTGGGATGCAGGCCTACCTGGACCACGTGAACACGTACCTGGATTGGAAACCCAACACCAATGTCCGTGTCCTGGCCGAAATCGCCTTCAACCCGAACCCGGTCCCTTCGAACGGATCGGGTACCATTCTGACAGCGGATTCCAGTGCCCTCTACACGAGCATCTACAACCAGGCTCGGCCTCTGGTGGTCCAGGAGCTGAACCAGCTTGTTCCAGGATTCTCCAGCTACCCCCCCGCGATCCAGGAACACGTCATCGATTCCATCATCGCTGGCCAGACGAGCCAGGCGATCGCCGGGATCAAAGCCAATGCCCTCCAGGGCAACCCGTCCACCGGCTCCAAGGACCATTCGATCTACCTGCCACGCGTCCACGCAGACCTTCTTCTGAACGATGCGTTAAACGTTCGCGTGGGCAAGTTCATCACGCCGTCCGGCATCTGGAACGTGGACCACGGCTCTCCCACCATCCTCACCATCAAGCAGCCCTACGAGACCTCCTTCATCCCCATCTTCCCCGAGTCGCAGACGGGTGTCCAACTCTTCGGACACATGCCCTACGGCGACCACGACTTCTCCTACGCGGGATGGATCACCACCGGTAGAGGAACCAACGACGCCGATTTCGGCCAGACTCCCAGGAACCTGGACGACTGGGCCTTTGGAGCGCACCTCCAGACGGACTTGGACCTCCTGGACGGAGTCCGACTGGGTGGCACCGTCCACACGGGTACCATCCGCCAATCCTATGAGTGGGATTATGTACCGGTGACCTCCATCGATATTTCCAGCCAGATTCCCACCACCGACCTCGCCGGTTCCGACAACGTTCTCGCCGACAGCGCCTACATGCGCGAGTGGAGCTACGGACTGGACACCAAATGGAACTGGAACCATTTCCTGGTCCAGGCGGAATGGAACCACCGCCAGGTACTGAACTTGATGCGGCAGAACAAGAGTGGGAATCCGTTCCAGACCAACTTCAATGCCTGGTACGTCCTTTTGGGACGCCAATTCTCCCTCACCAGCAGCTTGGACGCCACCCCGTACACCATGTACGAGC
>CAYXXL010000199.1:0-6034 GCA_964469025.1 uncultured Fibrobacteria bacterium | reverse complement strand
GATCCGCGCGCATCGTGGACACCAATGCCGACGGTCGTGCCGACGAAGTCGTGCTCCGCTTCCCCTATCCCCTCCACGCCACCCAGGCCCTGGGCTTCCTCTGGCCCGACCCCGCCACCGGGGCGCTGGATTCGGAACGGGTGCCCCTCTCCAGGCTGGAGGTGGACTCCGGCGGCCTTCTGGTGATCGCGCACCTGGATCCGGCCTTCTCCTTCGGTTCGACCTCTTGCCCGGCCGCCGGTTGCGCCAGCCTGGGATGGATGGAATCGGACGCCGGTGCCGACACCCTGAAGACCCGGTTCGCCCTCCGGGACGGGGTGAATCTGGTGATCACCAGCGCCACCCTCCGCTACGCCTTCCAGGACAGCGCTTTCGACACCCTCAAGGTGGTCTTCTCCGAGCCGGTTTCCTTCGACTCCACCAAGGCCGCGGCACTGGCCCCGTTGATTTCCTGGGGCCTTCCGAGCGCCGATTCGTCGGGTGCTCCGGTCCCCTACGCCGGATACCTCGCGACGGGTCCCAACGAGATCGACCTCCTGGTCCCGGTGAGCGACAGTTTCCGACTGACTCCGGGGGACTCGGTGCGGATCACGGCCAAGCCCGAGGGGAGCGTTTCCGACACCTCCGGCAACAGCCCGGGGAACTTCGCCCATTGGACGCCGGTGGTCTTCGGCCCCACCCCGCTCGAACTCACGATCAAGCCCTACACTCCGGTGCGCACCTATACCGGGTGGACCATCCCGCCGAACCAGTCCAACGTGACCGTGCTCGTGCGCGGCGGCCCCGGTTCGCCGTGGCAGTTGCCGGACGGTTCCTCACCCGGCATCGACACCTCGCATGTCACGGGTGTGGTGGTCCGCACCGACCGCGAGGTGCTGGGCGGCTTCTTCCTGTACGACAACCTGGGGGTGTTCGTGACCTCCGCGGACCTCACTCCGGTGAACACGGCGATCGGGAACAAGACCGTTCCTCTGGATCCCCGCGGATTCTACGAGGTGTTCTTCGCCTGGGACGGGCGGGCGCGCAACGGTCGGCCCGCTTCCTCCGGAGTCTACCTCGTGCGCCTCTACGGCTGGAAGAAGGAGGGCAACCAGAGCATCCTGGTGAACGACGTCCAGAACATCGGGTGGAGGATCCCGGCGAACCGCTAGCCAGCCACCGAGGGCTGGCGGCGTGAATATTTTTTTCGAAACTTGCCAGATCCTCCAGGACAGCATTAGATTTTGCGGATCTGAGTGATGTACCTTCCTGCGGGGTTCAGGACAGGTACAGTACGGACATTTTCCCACCGCCCTGGCTAATCCTAGTGCTGTTGTCCACGGGCCTCAATTTCCGCATTGCGAGGATCCATGCTCTCACTACTTCTACTCATCACCACTTCATACAGCGGACTGCTAGTTCAGACTCGAAACATGGATACTACTGGAGACAATAACCAGTGGCGAAAGGTTGGAATCTTAGTCTCGAACTCAGGCCCTAGTGATGCATCTCTTGATACGGCAGTGATCCATTATGCAATGCATGAGAGCACTCTTTCCCTGAATTCGGCCATTTGGTATTTCCAAATCCACGACACCACTTGGAAGTACAATGTCCAAGGGGTTGGCCTAGTCGTCCCGACGTTAAGCCTTGTGAATGATTCAACTGTCAATCTCAATTTGAGTTTCAAGAATGGGTATAAAATCCCCGCCAACGGGGCAATGGAAATTCAGTTTGGAGTGTCCCATACCGACTATTCCATCATCGATCAGACCAAGGACCCTGATTACATCGCGTCTACAGTCTACATGCCAAATTCTTCTGTTCCCTTCCAGCAGACGGTGGCTCCCCAATATTCAGCACGAACAACATTAGGCATTTATGGCACTATTGTCCCTTGTTGCACTAGAAAATGATCGTTACCTCTTTGCATGACAACGTCTAGCAATCAGATTCGGAACTTGGAGATGGCTTGCCATGTGGAGTTTTTTTGTGGTGCAATTCAATGCATAATAGGAAGACTTGTTTTGTAGTAAAGGCAGGAATCCATTCTTCTCCCCCAAGAGACAACCAGAATTCCTGACAATGAGTCTTGGCAGTGATCACGAAATTCCGTTCTCATCAGCCACGCGCTGTCCAGAGCTTGGGTTTCCCGCCAGCGCCCGACTACCTGCTTGTGCCCCGACACAAAAATCATGGATGCGATTGCGATCGCAACACCGAGAAGACTCATGGCCACCAAGAGCTCGATGAGGGTTACCCCTGATGTTCTAGTGGGACTTTCAGGGAAACCGTTCAAGCCAAATCTCCCTTCCGGGCCCACCATGGGGATTGTGCCAGGATCCATCCACCAGAAACGCCCCGTCCGGAGATCGGTGGCCTTGAATCAGGAACTTGCCCGTGGAATCCACCAGTTCCAAGCGGATGGAATCGCCGGGAGCCGCACAACGAGCGACGGAGCGCACCAGGGAGTCCAGTTGCCGTTCCGCCATGAACCGGTCCATCCCGGCACGGTTCCAGGAAGACCGATAGAGGAATCTCGCCACGGGAAACAGCGCCACTCCGGCGATCGCGATGGCGATCAGCACCTCGATGAGGGTCATGGCACGGCGCACTCTCACCGCGGACTCCAGACAGCTGGCTCACCGCGCCCGGTCCACGGAAGAACCCGAACGCGACTGCCCGAAAACCCTTTCAGAGCTGCCGAGTCCAGTCGCCCCTCCCAGGGAATGCCTTTCTGGTCGTGATAGGCCAGAAGTTGGACGATCGCGGCACCATGAAGCCTCCCATGGAGCTCGGACTCCCCTTGGGAGATCCAAATCCCGTCCCAGTTCGTGGTCGAACTGGAGAGGAAATGAACCTGCCTTTGCGAGCCTCCCTGGTGGTCACCGGCGTACACGACCGTGCCCCTGCCCCACCGCGTGGCGATCTCGACGAGACTTGCGGATAGGGAATCCGAGGGGCGATTCGGATTCGGCCAGTCTCTTCCCAGCAGGTGGAACAGTCCCAACTCCCCATCCACGGAATCGGCGAAGATGGTCATGGTGTCCTTTGCCAAGATCTGTCCCCAAAGGTGGAGGCAACCGCGGATCTTCGCTCGGGATCGGGCCGCCAAAAGCACGTTTCGAGCGTCCACCTCGTTTTCCACCAGCAAGTTGCGCGATAGGGTCGTCACGTTTCCGAGCTTTGCATCCCGGATACGGAGAAGGCCGTCGCAGCGAATTTCCTGGTCGTCCACATTGCCGGTAAGATCGCAAGTGTCTCCACGCATCCGAACGAACGTGACCGAAGAATCCAGCGGGGCTCCCCTTCTCCAAGCGGAATCGGCCGACGCCCACCAGGCCTCCGCGATCTCCGGGCGAGGCAGGATGGCACGGTTCGCGGTGAGCAGGTCGGGGCGCGCCAAAACCTGGGAAACCGCGAATCCAAAGGGTGATCCCACCGCTCCGTTCCCCCAGTAGGCTCCATTCACGGAGGATCCTTGCAGAATTGTCAAGTTCTGACCACTCTCCAGGACCCCCAGGCACGGGAGGGAGTCTTCGCGGGCCGACCCTCCAATTGCGACCGAGCGGACGGTCCCGGTGTCGTTTCCGAGGAACATCCTCGCATCCAATCGGACCACCGCACCCCAAGGATGGACCTTTGCGCGAAACCCCACCTTCCCCGGGTCCAACCAGATCATGTCCGACCAAGTCTCCGCTCCCAACAGGGAATCACGGTTCCAACGCATCCGGCAGTAGGAGACCGCGCTTTCCAAAAGATCCGTCTTCTGCGTCTCGGCATGATCCCGAAACGACAGTTCGTCGATCCCCCTGACCTGTTCCACCAAAAGCGTCACGAGAAGTCCAAGGAGAATCAGCACCCCGATCACGAAGATCAGGGCCACTCCCTTGCGATCAGGGCTGCAGGTGCTTTTTCTGGCCATCGCGCTCCACGTCCACTCCGGAACTCCCGACCGCGATCACATTCCAGCCGAATACCGAGCTCCCCGGATGGACCATCTCCGTTTTGCCGTTGGATTCCAAAATGGCCATGGGTGGATCTCCGCCAAGAAACCCCTTGAGAATCGGAGCCGGAATCGGCGGTCCAACAGGGACCGGTGGCTTGGAAGCCGCGTGCGTGGAACGGGTCTTCTTCGGGACTGGCACCTGATCCGATGGCGTCCAAGGCCCTCGGAACGGGTCGCGCCCAACATCCTGCCCAGCCGTAGATTCCACCAATTTTGCCTGGATCCGTCTCGTCGCCGCAGGTGATCCACCTCTCCACCACCCCGTGCGCCAAAGCGCCCAACCCCACACTCCGAGGGCTGCCACCAACAAAAACAGGAACAGTGGCCGGCGCATCATGGCTCCCGACATTCCAAGTCGATCTTTGCCAAGACCGCACCACCGCGTGGATCTGTCGCATGGAGGGACCAGCTGCGGATTTGGCAGGGGAGTCGAGGGGATTCCAAACCGCCAACCCATGGAACCAGCTTGGAGAAGGGAAGTTGGGTCTCCAACGCAATCCCCAGATCGCCTCCCGACTTGGTGGTTTGCAGTCCCCGCAATTCGATTTTCGCCGAATCCGCCTGAGCACGAACCAGCGCCACAGGATCCTCGGTCGGCGATATGGATGGAGATTCCTCCTTCCGGGGATGATGAACCTCCGCAAGGCGTCGCTCCAGAGAATCACGCTCTGCGCGCATAAGCCGATTTGATTCCCAGGCCGGTCCCAGACCAATTTTCGCCACGACAGCCACCAATGCGAAGGCGAAACCGATACTCCCCGCTCTCCACGCCAGAAAACGAGCATTCATGGTTTTTCCACCACGATGCCCAAGTGAAGGAGGGCGGCCGGAATCCGGTCGTGCATTCCTTGGCTCCAACGTTCGGGGGACCATGTTTCTGTGGACTGGATCTTCAATCCCCCTGGAACCCCCTCCAGACAGCGGGCAACACCATCCGGTCCGTTGGAAGTCCACGCGGAAATCGACTGCTCCATCCCGTCCTGTGATCTCCGTCCGGACCAATCTTCGATCCACGCCCCTTTCGGCCAGCACCGGGACGATGCGGCCAATCTGGGCGCGAGAGGCCCCCCGCTCGCCTGGAAACTCCCCTCCCAGTTATTGATCCTCTCGCTGCGATCGCGTGCCTGATCCAAGATCCGCAGGGCATCTCGGTTCCTCCCGATCTCAGCGCTAACGGATTCCGTCGCAAGATGCACCCGCGCCGTGTCCAGGAGAATGCCTGCCGATACGATTCCAATCACCGCGGCGACCGCCAAGGCACGCAGGATCCACCGAGAGGCATCCCGGCGCCCCCGGGTGTCCGTCTCGAGGGGACCATTCAGAGCGTCTTCCAAAGCTCCCGCGCCCAAGCTCAGCGCCGCCGAACAGGCGAATTTCATCCCCTCCGGAAATGAGGAGGCGAGTTTGTTCCACGGGGGATCGACAAGGACAGATGCATCGCACGGAAGGAGGTCCAAACTCGTGGATTCGAGAAACGAGATCGGAGCACTAGACCACGGGGGGAGTTCGGATGAAATCTCCTCTTGCAAGGTGCTCCATTCGGCATCGAGAAGGGCTTGGTCTTCGCGACCTCCGTCGATCTCCAGGAAGCGCTCGATCTGGTCACCGCACAAAAACCAGATCTGGGCGCAACGCGCCAGCACCCGTACAGCAATCCAAACGGACGGGCATGAAGCGGGATCCAGAAGTCCAGGCAGAAGCGCCGACGCGGCGTGGACGGAATCTGGCGTATCGATACCGGATTCTTGCAAGGCGTGTCCCAGGGATCCGGGTCTCCACCAAAAATCCCAGCGTGGATCCGACCGCGGTTCGACCGCTCGTTCCAGATCTTCCGGGAGGGTGGCGGGAAGCGAAGGATCGTTGGATCCGGGGGGAACGTGGTACAACGGAAATCCACCCATGGCCACCCGCAAGCCTCGCGATTCCAGGCGGTGTTTCTTGGACCAATCCTCGACAGCGGAACCGTCCGCTCGCTCCCACCAAACGGACTTCCATCCGCCGGGGCGACGTTCCAATCGTGCCAGGCGTGCGTCGTTGGGCGAAAGA
>CAYXXL010000198.1:4148-6054 GCA_964469025.1 uncultured Fibrobacteria bacterium | reverse complement strand
CTTCTTCCCCTCGCGGATGGCGTAGTCGATGGCGTCGTGGACCAGCCGGAACGTCCCGCTCTTGGAGGTGGTCTTGATCCCCACCCCCACCTGCAGGGAATTGTCGATCTGGTCGGCCATGCCGATGGATCCCCAGAATTCGCGGCTCCTGGCCTCCGAGTTGAACCGGATCTTGTCGAATGCCTTGGGGAATTCGGTCCGCAGGAATTCCAGGATCCTGGCGGCTTCGGCGGTGCCGGCGGCCCACTCGATGCCGGCGTAGATGTCCTCCGTGTTCTCGCGGAAGATCACCATGTCCACCTTCTCCGGGTGCTTCACGGGACTTGGGGTCCCGGCGTAGTACTTCACGGGGCGCAGGCAGACGTAGAGGTCCAGCATCTGCCGCAGGGCGACGTTCAGGGAACGGATCCCCCCTCCGACAGGAGTTGTCAACGGTCCCTTGATGCCGACGAGGTACTCCTTGAAGGCTTCCACGGTTTCGTCGGGAAGCCATGTCCCCGCCCCGTACACGCCGTTCGCCTTCTCGCCCGCGAAAACCTCCATCCAGGAGATCGCCCTCTTCCCTCCGTACGCCTTCGCCACCGCCGCGTCCAGGACGCGCACGGAGGCCCGCCAGATGTCCCTGCCGGTGCCGTCGCCCTCGATGAAGGGGACGACGGGGCGGTCTGGCACCCGAAGGGCGCCCGTGGGCGACTTGGTGATCTTCTCTCCAGCCGGAACCTGGATCTTCTGGTAGGCCATGGTATCGCGTCTCCTGGACGTTTGGTGAGGTTTGAGAAAGATGCAATCCCGCAGGTCCGCCGTTTCCGCGTGGTCGCGGCATCGGTCGCGAAGCACCAGGCCCCAGAGGCCCAGCCAGAGACGCGCGAACCTGGCGGCGTCCCGCCAGGGCCGGATGTGCGATCCCGCCTCCCCGTAGACCGTGGAGATTCCGACGCGTTCCACCTTCCAACCCGCGAGCGCCAGGCGTACCAGCGCACCGGATTCCCACTCGAAACGGCCGCTGGACGGCAGCCGCGTCGCGCGCACGGCGTCCACCCGGTACATGCGGAATCCGCACTGGCTGTCCCAAAGTCGGCACCCCGCCTGCCATTCCAGCAGAACCGTGGTCAACCGGTTGGAACAGACCCGCGGCCAGGGCATGGAGCGCGGACGGAGGTCGCGGGCACCCACCACCACCCCGCACCGGGATGCGGGCGAGTGAGACAGGAAACGTCCAACGTCGGACGGGGAATGCTGGCCGTCGGCGTCCATCGCCAACGCCCACTCCCAACCGCGCGAGGCGGCCTCTGAAAGCCCCGCGGAAAGCGCCGTCCCCTTGCCTCCGTTCACCGGCTGCACCAGCACGAAGGCTCCACCCTCCCCGGCCGCGACCGCGGTTCCGTCGTCCGATCCGTCGTCCACGACGAGCACGGGAAGATCCGGATGCAGGGCCCTGAGCCTGCCCAACACGCCCGCGATGGAGGATCCGGCCCTGTAGGCGGGGATCAGGATCCCGACTCGCCCTTCAGGCATCTTCCCCGGGACTCCGCTCGAGTTTGGACGCTCCGGGTTCCCCGTACCCGCGGACGATGCTCGCCGTGGTCCGGGCACGCCACTCGTCCAGGTTTCCCTCCAGCTCCCCAGCCACCGACCCGGCGTTGCGCGCCAAGGTGCGGTCGCCGGTCCGCAGATGCGCTTCCATCGCGTCCCGCGCCCGGCTTGCCGCCACCCATCCCAGGCGAGCCCCCACCGACAGCCATCGGACCCGGGCGGACAGCTCCCTGCGCGAAAGCAGCCGAGCCGAGCCCAGCAGCGAAGCGCTCCTGGCGACCGCGTCCTCGAGTTCCCCCCCCCATTCCTGGAGCAGGCTCCCCTGGGCATTCTCCTCCTCGCGAACCAGGATCGAGGCCACCCGTTCCAAACC
>CAYXXL010000198.1:0-4138 GCA_964469025.1 uncultured Fibrobacteria bacterium | reverse complement strand
GCCGAGCGTCCGCTTGTGGGTGAGCACGAAAAGGCCCGCATCGTCTTCGGAAATCCCACCCCAGGGGCCCACTAGGGCATGGCCCATGGCCTCCATCGCTTCGGGAAACCCCGTGGTTCGGCCCGCGATGCAAAGGGCGGGCAAGTGCAGCAGCAGGCTCGCGCGCAAGCCGGTGCCGGCGTCCATGGGCGACGCAGTGATCCAACCGAATTGGTGATCGCGCACCAGCGGCATCACGTCCCGCACCAGCACCTCCAGGGACCCGGCCATCTCCAGCGCCTCCGGAAGGGATTGTCCCCGCGTCCTGGCCCAGATGCGCAGATGGTCGCCGTCGAGGGCCAGGACTCCCCGACCCGAATCCTCCAAGGCGAGCCAGGGGCCCGGATCCTGCGGATCCAGCAGGTTGCCGGGCAGGCGCATGGCCTCCACCAGGTCGGGCAGCTCCTCCGAGGTTTCGTCGGCCAACGGCGCGAACGCGGGGTGCAGACCTCTCAGGGTGTCCAGCACGCGCTCGCAGAAACGTCGGCCTTCCTGGGGACTGATGGCGCCCCGGAACGGAACTCCGGACAGGTTCCGGGCCAGTCGCGCACGCGAACAGAGCACGGAATCCTTCCCGACGCCGTCCACCCATTCGGGAACGTTCATGGCTGGTCTTCCCGGAGCAGGTCCCGCAATCGCCCGGCCTCCGTGTAGTCCTCGTGGGAAAGCGCCACCTGCAGCCGCGACTCCAGGCGGTATCTGCGCAGACCCCGGGCCTGGTCCACAGGCCCCTTGCCCGACACGTGCCGATCCGCTCCTTGGTTCTCCACCAGCAGCGCGGAAAGCTCCGTCCGAAACGCGTTCCAGCATCCGGTGCAACCGAGCCGCCCCTTGGAGCGGGCGTCCTCCCAGGAACGGCCGCAATCGGGGCAGATGCGACTCACGCGATCGCTTCCAGGTGCCCGTCCACGATCCTCATGCGTCGATCGGCTCCGGCGGCCAGGTTCGGATCGTGGGTGGCGACCACGAACGCCTGGCTGTGCAACGCGGAAAGATTCCGGAGGTTGGCCAGAAGCGCCTGGGCGTTGGCCGGGTCCAGGTTGCCGGTGGGCTCGTCCGCGAGCACCACGGCCGGAGAATTCGCCAGGGCCCTCGCCAAGGCGACCCGTTGCCGCTCTCCTCCGGAAAGCTGGGCCGGTCGGTGGCCCATCCGGTCGGAAAGACCCGACTGTTCCAGCAGCTCGGCCGCGCGTTCCCGTGCCTGGTTCCTGGACATGCCCGCGATCCGCCCGGCCAACGCCACGTTTTCCCGGGCGTCCAGATCGGGGAGCAGGTGATGGAACTGGAAGACGAACCCCAATGTGCGAGAGCGCAGCCTGGAGAGGGTGCCGTCGTCCATGGCCGATGGATCCTGGCCCGAGATGCGGATGAAGCCGGAATCGGGACGATCGAGCGTGCCCAGGATGGCGAGGAGGGTGCTCTTCCCCGACCCCGAGACGCCCACGATCGCGACGACTTCGCCCCTGGAGATCTCCAGCGAAACATCGCGGAGGATGCGCAGTTCCTGTCCGCTTTCGTGGAAGACCTTGCTCAGGCCCGAGGCCGAAAGGACCATTTCACTCATGGCGGACGGCCTCCACCGGATCCAGCCGGGCCGCTTTCCACGCCGGGAAGAACGCGGCGGCCGCGCAGATGGCGACCGCCACGGCGAAGATGGTCGCGATGTCCCCCCAATGGACGGAAACCGGCAGATACTCGATGAAATAGACGTCGCCTGGAAGCTTGATGACCCGGAACCTGTCCTGGACCAGGCACAGGAGCAGCCCGAAGAGGACACCCCCCACCGCGCCCCAAAGCCCCGCCATCAGACCCTGGAGGAGGAACACCCTGCGCACGGACCGCGCGCTGGCGCCCATGGCCCGGAGGATCCCGATTTCGCGCGTCCGCTCCAGGACTCCCATGATGAGGGAACTCGCGATGTTGAACGCGGCGACGACCACGATCAGGCAGAGCACCAGCACCACCACGATCTTCTCCAGTCGCATCCACTTCATCAGGTTCTCGTTCTTCTCCAGCCAGTCGACGGGCCGCAACGACCCTCCGAGCTTGGCGGCGACCACCCTTCCCACGTCGCGGGCCTGCCAAAGGTCCTTCACCCGCACCTGGATGCCGGAGACGCGGCCCGGACTTCCGTAGAGATCCTGCCCGGAGGCCACCGAAACGTAGGCGAGGTTGGCGTCGAATTCGTACATGCCCGTGTGGAAGATCCCCGTCACCCGGGCTCGTTGGTAGCGAGGTGCCGCCGTCCCGGAGAGGACCTCCGGCGAGGTGAGGGCCATCAGCGTGACCTTGTCGCCGGGCAGCACGCCAAGCCGCCTGGCGAGCCAGTCTCCCAGCACGATGCCGTGCTCGGTCCGACTCGAATCCATCGGGAAGGTGCGCAGATCCATGCTTCCGGCCACCACGAAGTTCTGTACGTCGATGACCTTGGAAGACCGCTTGGGGTCGATGCCCATGAGCACGATGCCGTCGGAGGCTTCGCCCCCGGAGATGCCGGCCTTCCCCGAGATGAAAGGCGACGCCGCGACCACCCTGGGGTCGGCCTTCGCGATGGCGTCGGGCAGCGAATCACCGCCCGGGAGCCCCTCGTCGCCCATGGCCTCGAAGTCGAGGTGCGAATCCCTCCCGATCAGCCGGTCGCGGACCTGCTCCTCGAATCCGTTCATCAGCGAGGTGGCGACCACCAGGGATGCCGTGCCGATGAAGACGCCGGCGAGGGAAAACAACCCGATCAGCGACGAGAACCTGCTGCGCCGCTGCGCCCCGAGATACCGTCGCGCGAGATCGGCCTCCCAGCCTCCCGCCATCTCAGAAGAGCCAGGCGGTGAGCTTCCCGCCCGATTTTCCGGCGGCCAACCGGTCCAGTTCCTTGCGGTCGGCGGGAGCGGCCGAGACCACCTTGGCGGAGAGTCCACCGATGCCGACCGCGCCCCGGTCGTAGTTGGTCCCGAACTTCTGCGGAGTGAGTCCGTTCTCGTAGACGGAAGTCATTTCGCCGGAATACGTCCCCTTGGCCGGCACCACCTCCTTCAGCGTGCTCGTCCCCGAGAGCTTCCCGTGGATGAACACCTGGAAGACCACCGGCCTGAGATCGATGTCGGCGCCGTTCTTGACGGATCCGGTCACATGGAAGAATGCCTGGAAATTGTTCTCCGCGACGCCGCTCCTCAAGGTGACGGTGACCTGGTTCGCGAGGGCGCGCACGATCGAATCCCTCGCTTTCGCGAAGGCCACCATGCCTTGGAGGCCCACCATGAATCGCGGCCCCTGCGGGGTGGCCACGACGGTCACCAAGCGGGAAGTGTCGGCGCGCAGGGGGATGTTCCCGCCGTCGGCGAGGCTCTTGAGGAGGTCGCGGCGCATGCCGTGGGTCTTGATGCCGTCGATGATCTCCCAGTTCGGGACCCTGCGGTAGGCGCGGACCTGGTTCCGGTTGCCGGAAGAGGCGACCACCGTCCATTCGTCGGTGGAATCGAACCCGGGCATCCGCAGGGAATCGGAGAACATCCTGACGAACGCGGCCTTGTCCAGGATCGCCTTCTCGTCGTCCACGAGCATGTCGTAGGCCTTGTCGAACTGGGAGGAATCCACCTTGGCGTAGAAGTCCTGGGCTTGTTGCACGGCTTCGGGCACGTTCTTGCAGGAAGCCAGGGCGAGGAGGCTCGCGGCGAGGAAGAGGCGGCGCATGGGAACTCCGTTAGTGGTGGTGGTGGCCTGGGGCGTGGGCGTGTCCGTGTTCGAGTTCCTCCGGCGTCGCGCTGCGGACGTCGTGTACCTCGACCTCGAAATGCAGATCTTGTCCGGCCAGTTCGTGGTTGCCGTCGATGGTGATGTGGGAGGCGTCGACCTTTTCGACCCGCCAGACCTTCCAGTGTCCGTCTTCCTCGATCTGGAGCATCTGCCCGGCCTTGGGACTGCGCATCCGGGGAGGGAAGTCGGATTTCGCCACCTTGCGGACCAAGGCCGGATCGTAGTCGCCGTAGCCTTCGTCGGGAGTCAGGGACACCGAGACCTTGGCGCCGTTCTCCTTGCCTTCCAGTGCCTTCTCCAGGCCGGGCACGATGTTATCGTGGCCATGTAGGTAGACGAACGCGTCCTC
>CAYXXL010000197.1:0-6092 GCA_964469025.1 uncultured Fibrobacteria bacterium | reverse complement strand
AGCACTCCACTGGAGGCACGTCTGGCTGGGCGGGTTCCGCCATGGATCCCGCGGGCCGTGGGTGGGCTCGTCGCCGTGTGCGGTCTCCTGGGGTTGAGCCTGCTGATGCGCCGTCGCCCGCATCGCCACTACCCGGTCGTCGCCCCTGCCTACAACCGTCCTTCGGCGGTCCCCGTCCCGGAGACCGTGGGGCTCTCGGGGACTCTGCGCAAGCGCCTGCAACAGGTGGCCCAGGAAATCGGGCCGGCGTTTCCCGCCGTGTCCCTGCGTCTGCCCGACCAACCTCCGTCCCTTTCGGTGGACCCGGAATCCCTGGGCGACGCCTTTTCCACCATGCTCCGCCTGCACGCGCGGCGCAGTTCGGTGGGGGGCCAGATCCTGATCGCCATGGGAACCGGTCCGGTGTCCGTGGAAATCGTGTTCGAGGACACCGCGAGCTCCCCCGACGACGGCACCGTCCTGGCGATCCTGGACCTCACCCGACCCCGCGTGCGCGAACGCATGGGGCTGGATCGGGAACTGGCGAACGCCTTGGCTTCCTTCCGGCGGGTCGGCGGGACCCTGTGCGCCGAAGCCCGCATCGACGGGGGTTTGCGCACGCGCATGAAGGTTCCCCTGGCTCCCGCGGGCCAACCCGCATGAATTGGTCTCCGGACGACCTCCCGGGCTTCTTCGAGAGGCTGCGGAACATGAGCGCCATCCGGCGCTTCGGCACACTTCCGTCCGCCCAGCACGACAGCGTCGCCAACCATTCCTTCGACGTCGCCGTGCTCTCCATGATGATCGCCGACCGCGAAGGCGATCCGACGCTTTCCGTCGAGAAGATCCTGCGCAAGGCCCTTTGGCACGATTTCGAGGAGACCATCGTCTCCGACATCCCCCACCCCATCAAGCACCGCTTCCAGGGCGGGCGGCTGGGGAAGCTCCTGGCCGAGATGGTGGAGAGCGTGCTGGAGACGGAAGCCTTCCACGAACTCCCCCCGGACATGGCGCGACGCTACGCCGCCGACGCCAAGGACGCCAAGCGCGACCGCGAAGGCGAGGTGGTGGGCGCGGCCGACGCCATGGACCTGGTGATCGTGGCAACCCGCGAGATCAAGATGGGGAACCGCTACTTCGAGCACGTCTTCGAGGCGGGAATGGCGCTGTGCGAGAAGTACCGCCACTTCCGGCTCGTGGACGAATTCTGTCGCGTCGCCCGGAAGTACCTGGAGAGCGGGCAGTTCGTGGACGGGGTGTTCCACGAGAACCTGTCCCGCCAGACCGACCTCTTCTCTCCGGGGAGCACCGCCGAATGACCTCTCTCGTCCACCATGTCGTTCCGCCCACCGCCGCGCGCAAGGGCAGCCTTGTCTTCCTGCACGGCCTGGGCGATTCCATGGCCGGTTGGAGCTTCCTTTCCCAGGCCCTGGAACTTCCATGGCTGGAGATCGTCCTGGTCCAGGCTCCCATCCCCCACGGACCCGGTTGGGCCTGGTACGACCTGAACCAGTCGCTTCGTCCCACGGCCAGCACCCGCAGCGACATTTCCAGCAGCCGCGCGCTTTTGGAATCGTTCCTGGGAGAGTTGGGACGGCCAACCGCTTCCGTCGTGCTGGGCGGATTCAGCCAGGGCTCGGTCATGGCTCTGGACACCGGCCTGCGGTCCGCGAAGCCCCTCGCGGGCCTCCTGTGCATCTCCGGCTACGTCCCGCTGCTGGAGGATTTCCCCGCCGCCTTCGGTCCCTTCGCGAAGACGCGTCGCATCCTCTGCACACACGGTCGCTGGGACCCGGTGATCCCCCACGAATTCTCCAAGTCCCAGGTGGAGGCGCTGCACGCCCAGGGCATCCCCATCGCCATGGAAGACTTCGACAAGGCCCACGACCTGGACGAGGAAGAGGAACTCCCGAGGATCCGGTCCTGGCTGGAGGAGGCGTTCGCCCTTTAAGGCCGCACGATCACGGTTTGCAACCACCCCTCCACGGTGGCCAGATGCGGCCCCAGCGGCAGGGCGTTGCCCAGCGGAACCGGACGACCCGCGAGATCGATGGCATGGAGGGAGGTGGAGGTTATTCGTGACGTGATGGGCTTCAGGCCCTCCTCCGGTTCATCGGGAACGATTCCAAGAGATATCACTGAATCCGTCACACCGGCAATCTGAAATACCCAGGTTGCCGAAACCGTACCCCAATATGGATAGGAAGGGTCTGATAAACGCACTTCGTTCCATTCACTCCATGACGATGGAAGAACGGGTAAATAATAGGGGTATGGGAAGTACCAGACCACGAATGTACTGGCAAGAATGCTTCCCGAATCGCCAATTCTGGTGTCCTGGAACGCACCCTGTGCTGTCGTGGTGCCGTTGCTGTCCACAGCCACGGAATAAAATGGGGTCCCGGAATCGGGGGAATTCAAAGAAATTGCTGTACTCCATTTGGGTTTCGGGGGGTACTCGTAGGGAAACACGGCTTTGATGCGACCAACGATCGTATCGATGCCATACGTAGTATCGATCAGGCTGCGAACCATGTGTGTCTCCGTAGCCATGATCTTGCCAGCGTTGGCTCGCGACAGGATCTGATTTTTGATCGTGTCCACCCATTTGACCCAAGAGCGGCCAGGCTGGATGCGTGCCCAGTGGGGGTGGATGATCAGGGTGTCGGGCATCTGGTCCGCCGCGTAATGCGATTGGAAATAGAATGAGTCGATTTCCAGAGCCCAATCTCCAGTCTTGCCTTTCACCCGCCACCATTCGCCATGGACGAAGGTCACTTGTCGTTTGGTGGGGACAGGAGAGAGGGAATTCGCCGAAAGAACGCGAAGGAATACGCCCCCCGCGAGACTCCCCGGCAACAAGGCGATGGAATCCGACGCGGTCAGGGAATAGCTGCAGGTCCCGGGAATGAGATCCGTGCACTTGTACGAGGTGGACAACTTGGTCCCGTCGATGACCCACGAGCCCAAATCCAGATTGGAAGATTGGCTCAGCAACGTGTCGCCCGGGTCCGCGCCGGCGAATGCGAGGGCGGGCACGAGGAGCGCGAAGAACGGGAATCGAGAATCCATGGCGCGTCCTTTGAATGGATGACGCACAGAAGATACCGCCCATGTCAACCGACGGGTGGGCATATCCGGTAGAACATCACCCACGTTGCAGGGGCGAAAAATTTTTCGCCCCTGCAACGTGGGGTTCACACCGTCGGTGCCACCACCGCGGCTGGCGGCACCACGGTGCGGATGGACAATTCCTTCAACTGCTCCGCGGAAACCTGGGACGGAGCGTCCGTCATCAGGTCGGCGGCGGAGGCGGTCTTGGGGAAGGCGATGATGTCGCGGATGGAATCGATTTCCAAAAGCAGCATCACCATGCGGTCCAGCCCGAAGGCCAGGCCACCGTGCGGCGGGGCGCCGAACTTGAGGGCATCCAGCAGGAACCCGAACTTGGCCTTGGCTTCCTCCTCCCCGATCCCCAGCGCCCGGAAGACCCGCTCCTGGACCTCGGGGGAATGGATGCGGATGGATCCTCCGCCCATCTCCACGCCGTTCAGGACCAGGTCGTAGCTCTGGCTGCGGACATTTCCCGGATCGGACTCGATCTTGTCCAGTTCCTCGGCGTAGGGCGCCGTGAAGGGATGGTGCACGCTGTAGAACCGGTTGGTTTCGTCGTCCCATTCGAACATGGGCGCCGAATGCACCCACAGGAATTCCCACTGGCCCTTCCGCGCGAGCTTCAGGATCTCGGTACCCAGCTTCACACGCAAGGTGCCCAGGACGTTTTCCACCCCCTTCTTCATGTCCGCCCCGAAGAACAAAAGATCTCCGTCCGCCGCGTCCACCTTGGCGGCCAAGGCCGCGCGGACTTCCGGCGAGATGTTCTTGGCCGCCGGGCCGTTCCATTCGCCGTTCTGGATCTTGATCCAGGCCAGGCCCTTGGCGCCCAGTTTCCGGACATAATCCGTCAGCTTGTCCAGGTCGTTGCGGGTGATCTTGTCGGCGGCACCCTTGGCGTTGATGAGCCGCACCACGCCCCCTGAAGTGGCGGGCCCCTGGAACACCACGAAGCCGCAGGTCTTGGCCCATTCGGTGACGTCCTGGATCTCCAGCCCGAAGCGAAGATCCGGTTTGTCCGACCCGTACTTGGTCATCGCCGTGGTGAAGTCCATGTGCGCGATGTTGGGGGGAATGTCCAGCCCCAACAGATCCTTCCAGACCTTGCGCACGCAACCCTCGGCCATGTCCATGATGTCCTTCATGCCGATGAAGGACATCTCGACGTCGATCTGGGTGAATTCCGGCTGGCGGTCGGCGCGCAGGTCCTCGTCGCGGAAGCACTTGGCGATCTGCATGTAGCGATCGTAGCCCGCCACCATCAGAAGCTGCTTGAAGAGCTGAGGCGATTGCGGCAGCGCGTAGAACGATCCCGGGCAGATGCGGCTGGGCACCAGGTAGTCGCGGGCACCTTCCGGTGTGGACTTGCCCAGGATGGGGGTCTCGATGTCCAGGAAGCCGTTCTCGTCGAAGTAGTCCCGGACCGACTTGGATACCCGGTGGCGCGCGATGATCTGCTTCTGGACCGCGGGGCGGCGCAGGTCCAGGTAGCGGTACTGGAGCCGCAGTTCCTCGTTGACCTTGACGTGCTCGGAGATCTCGAAGGGAGGGGTTTCGGCCTTGTTGAGGACCACGAGCGCCGTGGCGAAGACCTCGATCTCGCCGGTGGGCAGTTTGGCGTTGATCTGGCCGCCGCGCGAACGCACCTGGCCCGTCACCTCCACCACCCACTCGTGGCGCAGCTTGTCGGCCAGGGAATGGGCCGTCTCGCCGCAGATGTCGGGGTCGAAGGTCACCTGGGTGACGCCCCAGCGGTCGCGCAGGTCGATGAAGATCAGGTGCTCGCCGTGGTCGCGGTAGTTCTGGACCCAGCCGGCCAGCGTGACGGTGGACCCGACATGGGAAGCGCGCAGCTCCCCGTTGTTGTGCGTGCGGTTCATAGGGCGGGAAATGTAGGTCCTGGCTCCGAACCAGGGGTCCGGCGATGCCACCGGACCCGGAACGGATCGCCTCGCGATCGGACCTTACTTGTTCGCGGAACTGGCCGAATCCTTGGACAGCTCCTTGTGCGCCTTGTGGGCGGCCTTCTTGTCGCCGTGCAGTTCCTTGTGGTCCTTCCTCAGGTCCGCCTTCTCGCCCTTGACCAGGTGCTCCTGCTTCTTCAAGCTCGACCGGTCGGTCTTGAGGCGATCCGCGTCCGCCTTCATGGCGTCGCCGTTTCCGGCCTTCTTGTCGGTGGCCCACTGGTCGCGGTCGGTCTTCACCTGTGCCTTCAGCCCGGTCAGGGCGGCGCTGTCCTTCTCGTAGGCCGCCCGGTCCTTGGCGAGGTCGGCGCGATCTTCCTTCACGTCCTTGCGGTCGTGGTGGAGGACCGCCTTGTCCTTCAGGTTGACGGCGCTGTCGACGACCCCGGCGGGGGCCTGGGCATGGACGAGGGCGGCGGTGGAAAGAGCGAACGCGGTCGCGAGAATCTTGGTTTTCATGGTCGGTTTCCTTGGTGGCAAGTACTCCCGAAATCGGGCTCCAGCACAGGCAGGATACAAAACCCGTCCCGCCGCGGCGCGGAAGGGGACGGCTGCCGACCTACCTCTTGATCCATTCCTTGTGGATTTCGGGAATGTCGTCGAGCAGGCGGACCGTGACAGGACTTGTCGGCTTCAGGATCACGTCGTCGGGAGCGCCGGCGTCCACGATCTTCCCCTCGTGCATGATGAACAGGCGGTCGGACACGTAGTAGGCCAACCCGATGTCGTGGGTGACGAACACGATGGTCATGGAGAGCTCCACCTTGAGCTTCATGAGGTAGTCCAGGATGTTGGCGCGCACGCAGGCGTCCACCATCGAGGTGGGCTCGTCGGCGATCAGCACCTTTGGGCGGAGCGCGAAGATGCGCGCCAGCAGCATGCGCTGCATCTGGCCGCCGGAAAGCTCGAAGGGGTACTTGCCCTCGATGTCCTTGGGCGCGACGTTGACGGCCAGGAGGCCCGCGTCCACGCGATCGTCGATCTCGGACTTGGACGGCCTGTCCTTGAGGATGTGGAACGCCGCCTTGAGCTGGG
>CAYXXL010000196.1:0-6122 GCA_964469025.1 uncultured Fibrobacteria bacterium | reverse complement strand
CGCTGGTCGGTGAGGTTGACGACGCTCCAGAAGGCCGTCCAGGAGCCTTCGCGACCGAATTCCAGGGGAGTGACATCCAGGCGGAAGTAGGGCGCTCGCCGCCTACCATTCACCCGGTTCCAACCGATGAAGAATGTATCCAGTGCCTGCCCGCTGGAAGGTGCGTTCCATCCCGCGACATCCGGGCGCAAGGTCCCGCTGTTGTCGTGGAGACACAACCGGCTGCGAAGGAAGAATTTCCCGGCCATGGCGCGCACGGAGCCCGTCCACGCCCAGGCCGCGTCGAATTCCGTCTGCAAGCGCTGGTCCCAAGGGGCCCACTGGACCGGGAACGTAGCGCCGTCCTGCGGTCGGCGCTGGACGACATCCCAGGAGACGGTCTGGCGTGCCCCGAGTTCCAGCCGGCCGAACAAGATCCGTCCGGACAGGTCCATTCCCGCAGATCCCGCGTCCTCTCGGTAGGAAGTCCTGACCAGCGGCACATCGGGCGACGCGTTGGTCCAATCGCCCTCCCACGCCCACAGCCCTTCCGTGGATCTCAGCCAGCCCAGACTGCGGAACTCCGTGGATGGGGTTCCCTGGGTTCCCGTTTCGGATCGCAAGGCGGACACCTGAAGACTCGCGGTCCGCGGCGAGGCTCCGGTAGGGAAGAACCAGGCGGGCGAGGGCATTTCGGTTCCGTCGGTGATGCTTCCCAGCACGGAAACGGGCACGATCTTCCGTTCCAGGTCGGTCTGGAGGCTCCAGAACCCACTGTGCCAACCAAGGCGGGCCCCTCCCTCCGGAGCTGCGGGATCGCGTTCGTCGTGCCCGAGGCCCAACCAGACCTTCGCGCTCCAGGGATCCGTTTTCACCTGGACGGAGACCCAAGGCTCGAGAAGGTCCCGCTTCGCGTCTCCGGGAAAGCCGGGAACTGGTTTGCCCGCTTCGGCGTAGCCCGTGTTCCACATCCGCAGTCGCAGACCGGTTTCCAACCGCGAGGTTTCCGAAAGGTCCTGCCGGGTATGCACCGACACGGCAACGAGGTCGAGGGTGTCCGACGCGGACAGTTCGTTGTCGAAGCGAGTGAAATCGGATATCGCGGCGTCGGCCCCGATTCCCCAATCCTCGCCGCGCCATTCCAACGAGGCGGGCATGGCGGTGTTGCGCCACGAGGAGAGCAGCCCGTCCAGGCTGTCCGTGGCTCCCACGGACAGGGAATCGGCCGACACGAAGATCCCGGCATGCGCACTCCAAGGACCGTGGTTCCAGGCGACCGCCGCAGTGGCGTCCCAGAACTGGATGACGAGTTCTTCCGGACTCCAACCCTCGTGGTGGGCGAGTTCCAGGGCCGGGTCGAGCCAGGTACGGCGGTAGGTGGCCTGGGCCGACCAGTCCCCGCGCCTTCCCTGGACCGCCGCGGAACCATCGATGGTTCCGGCTTCGAGCGATCCGTGGAATCCTTCCGGTTGCGGCGTCGTGGCTTGGCTCAGGGCTTCCAGCCAGCCGCCGCCACCGGCGGGGGAGATGCCTCCGCCGGAAGGGTCCCAGGAAGCTTTCCCCACGGCGGAGGCGTCCAATACGCCGAACAGCCCCCCGAAATGCCAAGGCCAAGGAATGTCCGCGCCGTCCCAGGTCACCGCGCTTCCCTCGAAGGGCATGCCGGTGGACGAAAATTGCCCCGAGAACTCTCCCTGGCTGGAGATCCCCGGCCGATCCCGGAGCGACTCCAGCGGTCCCGATTGACCCAGGCCCGCATGCATGGTCCAGTCCGCCGAGTCCACGGATTCGATCCGGGGATGGCGGATGCCCACCACAGTGGTGGTCGGGAGCCGATGGATGGCGCTGGAGTCCAGGGCGACGGTATCCGTCCGCACTTCCCGGGTCGGGGCCGTGGAAACCGGAAGTGCGGTATCCGATACCGGAGCCGCCGCACCTGCAATGGAATAGAAGGCCTCATGATCTCCCGTGGCCGCGAGTGCCACCCAAAGGATCGGCACGAACATCACCCAACGACCCGGACAACGCTTCGGCCGGGACCGACGCGCACGACCTCGACGCGGGCGGGAATCTGGTCCTTGAGTTCCTCCACGTGGGTCACGATCCCGACCTGCCGACCTTGGGCCTGCAGCGCGGACAGGGCGCGGACCACGTCACCGAGGGTCGCTTCGTCCAGGGTCCCGAACCCTTCGTCGATGAACAAGGTCTCCACCGACCGGGTTCCGACGGCGAGCGCCGAGAGGGCCAGGGCCAAGGCCAGGGAGACCAGGAAGCTCTCCCCGCCGGACAGGGTTTGGACTGGCCGGATCTCCTCGTAGGAGTCTTTGTCCTCGATCCCGAAATGCATGGTTCCGGGCAGGATCCGCAGATGGAAGCGGGGCGCCAGCGTTGTCAATTCCCGGTTGGCGTTCTCCAGCAGGGCCTCGAGGGTGAACTGTTGCGCGATCCGGCTGAACGACGCGCCGTCGGACGATCCGATCTCGTCGCTCAGCATCTCCCACCGAGCGGCTGCCGCGCGCTGTCCCTCGATCCGCAGGCGCAGGCTCTCCGCCAGGGCCCGGGCGTCGTCGTCGTCCTCGATGCGCCGCCGCAGGTGGATCCTTCCATCGCGGCGGGCCTCCAGCTCGGCGTCGATTTCCCGCAGATCCGCGGCCAAGGCGTCTTCGGTGGGGGAGATCGACCCCAATCCTTCGCGGAACCCCGCGATCTCCAGTTCCAGCCGCTCGGATTCCGCGTCCTGCTCGGCCAAAGCGCCTTCCATGGCGGAGTTGGTGCCGTCCAGGACCATCGCGCGTTCCGAGGCCGATTCCACCTTCGCGCGCGCGCCGAGCAGGTTGGACTCCAGTCGCTGCAGTTCCTCCCGCCAGGGACATCCTCCGAGGATCTTCTTCCTCTCGTCGAGCAGTTCCTGGTGGAACCGCTTCGAGCCTTCCAGCTCCTGTCGCGACGCCGAGGCCTTGTCCACCAGCGGAGGGTGTCGCGATTCCCATGTTCCGACCAGGAGTTCCAATTCCCTCAGTCCCTCCCGCGCCTTGTCCCTCCGCTCGGTTCCCTGCCGGAATGCCGCCACCACTTCTTCGAGCGTCCTTTCGTAGTGCGGGTCCGCGAATCTCGCCTCGCGCCAGGCGGGACGGCCAAAGATCTGGTCCAGTTCCCTTCCGATTCCCTCCGCCGCTTCGCGGGATTCCACGAGGTCGGCTTCGATCCGCGTCAGATCCTTCGCCGAGCTCTCGCACCGCTCGTCCTGGATCCGGATCTGGCGTTGCAGGTCCAGGAATTCCCGCAAACGGGACATCGCCTCCGATTCCGCCCGGATCCAATCCTCGCGCGATTCGACCGCCACCCGCTCCCATCGGGAGGCGAGTTCCGGAGCGACCGGGGCGAATTCCGATTTCTGTCGATCGATCCTGCCCTGCTGGGCCGCCGCCGCCGCGATCGCGGCGGCCAGGGATGCCGCGGTCTCCCTCGCGTTTCCCAGGGCGCGGACTTCCTTGGAATGGGCCGCCCGGAGTCCCAGCAGCGCCTCCGACAAGGCCGCCTCGGCCTGCATGCGCCAGGGGTGTTCCAGGGCGCCGCAGACCGGACAGGGGCTCCCGTCGGACAGTTCCTGTCTGAGATGGGCCACGTTCTCCGACAGCGCCAGGTTCGCGACGTCCAGCATCCGGCGCGAGGCCGCTTCGGCGGCCTCCATCGCGGGGATGGCTCCGCGGATCTTCTCGAGCTCCCTTTCGTCGCGAGCCCTCTGTTCGGCGAGATCCCGCTCCGATGACGCCAAGCGCGCGAGTTCGCCCAGGTCGCGCAGTCCGGCGAGGTCCGTTCCGATCCCTTCGATTCTCGCCTCCAAGTCGTCGCGGCGGGAGCGGTCGAAGTCGCCCGGGATCGCATCGGCCTGTTCCCGCAGAGCCGCACGCCGACCTTCGACCTCTTCCGAGCGCGACCGGACTCGGGCGAGCTCCCCGTCCAGGTTTTCCGCACGCTTCTCGAGGTCGCCCAGGCGGCGCAGGTCCAGTTCGATCCGCGGCCATTGGGCCACGACCGGCGACAAGCGCTCGTTCTTGGCGAGCCAGGATTCCGCCGCGACCAGGGTCGCTGCCGCATCCTTCCCTTTCGAGCCCAGTTCTTCGAGCTTGTCCACGACCGCACGCAATTCCGCTTCGGCGGCGACCGAGGTCTCCACGGCCTTCCGTTCGGCATCCACGGCGGCTTCGATGCGGACGTCCAGTTCCCTCGCGCGTTCCAGGTTCGGTTTGGAACTCTCCAGATCCTCCTGCGCCGACCTCAGGCCATCCTCCGCCGCCCCAAGGGCTCGGGCGGCTTCGCTCCGCTCGGGGCGCAGCTTGTCCAGCCTGCCGCGGGTCTCCTCCCGGCGGGTTTCCAGCGTCCGGCGCCGTCCGATGGCCTCGGCGCACTTCCTGGTCCGCTCCTGCCGCAGGATCAGGGCCGGCCACGCCAGTTCGATGGCCGACAATTCCTGCTCCAGGATTTTCCGCTCCTCCGGCGGCAGCGATCCCGTCCGCTCCAGTTCCGATCCGAGGTCCGCCAGGGCGCGGGTTTCGGACCGGCTCCGCTCGAAGATCCGTTTCGAGATCCGCTTGTAGATCTCGGTGCCCGTGAGCTTCTCCAGGAGTTCGGCCCGGTCGGTTTCCTTGGAGCGGAGGAATTCGGCGAAGCGGCCCTGCGCGAGAAGCACCGTCCGGGTGAACTGTCCGTACGACATGCCCACCAAGCCCTGGATCCTGGAATCGAATTCCCGACGGCTTCCCGTGCCTTCCTGAAGGACTTGGGCGTCGTCCAGGCGCAACAGCGAGACCACCTCCTGGGCCTTGGCCCCCTTGCGCAGAGGCTTGCGGTAGCCCCATCGGGCGCGGTAGGCGGCTCCGTCCGTACCGCGGAAATCCACCTCGGCGTATCCGTCCGTGCATCCCCTCCGGAGGAGTTGGCTGACGTCGCCTTGGAGCTGGTCTCCGAAGGCCGTACCCAGCCGAGTCTCTCCGAAGCTGCCTTCCAGACGGGGAGCCTCGCGGTAGAGGGCCAGGCACAGCGCGTCCAGGATGGTGCTCTTCCCCGAACCGGTGGGGCCGGTGATGGCGAACAATCCGGCCGACCCCAGGGGGGGGGCTGCGAGGTCGACATCGAACTCCGGCAGCGATGCCAGATTCCGACCGCGGATGGCCAGGATCCTCATCCGCGGCCTTCCATGCCGATGTCGGCCAGGATTTCCCCGAAGCACGCGGCGAGTTCGTCCGGAGGCTTGGTACCGTGGCAGCGCAGCCAGTGCCTCTCCAGAACGTCCGACGGACCGGATGCGGAGTCCAGATCCACGCGATGGATCGGTACCTCGTCGCCGGACCGCTCCCCGTGGATCGCGCGGGGCGCTCCCACCAAGCGCAGAGGAAGGTCGCGCGCGAGCCTTTCGTGGCGATTCCGCAGATCGGAAACCGCGGGCGTTGCCAGGTAGACGAGCTCGGCCAGGGGCCTCAGTTCGGGTTGGAGGGCCTTCTGGGCCGTCCAATCCGTTTCCCGCAGACGCTTTTCCAGCTCTTCCCAGGTCGTGGGAGGATCGTACAGCCGCAGGAGTTCGACGAAGACAGGGACGTCGAGGGCCTCGATCCGGGGTCGATCTCCCGTGGCCTCCAGTTCCACGATCAGCACCTGGTGGCGGTGGCGGACTTCGTCGAATCCCACTGGGTAGGGCGTTCCGCAGTATCTCACGTTTCCCCGCTCCCTCTGCTGCCCGCGGTGGATGTGGCCCAATGCCATATAGTCCGCTCCCGCCGCGATCGCCTCCGCCGCGACCGATTCCACCCCGCCTATCAGGACGCGCTCGGACCCGGCCTTCAACGAACCTGCGAGCGAAAGGTGGCCCATCGCCACCACGGGAAGCGTCGGATCCTCCTTGCGAGCCAACGCGACCATGGTCGAGTAGGCCTCCGCGATGGCTCGGCATCGGGCCGCTTCGGGGAGCTCGTCTTCAAGCAGGCGGCATTCCAGGTCCGACGGCCTCAGGAAGGGGATGGCCAGACACCAGGCCGCGGGTCTGCCATCCGCCCCCGTCAGCGCGATCAGGTGGCGGACGGGGTCCTCGGGGTGGAAATTTCCGACCAAGTGGATCCTGCCCAGCGCCTCGGCGAACGGCAGGGGCG
>CAYXXL010000195.1:0-6143 GCA_964469025.1 uncultured Fibrobacteria bacterium | reverse complement strand
TCCCGGCGGGGGCGACAACCGTGGGACGCACGGAACCTTGCTTGAACCAGGGCTTCGTCAAGGGGAACGTGGTGGCCCTCCAATTCCACCTGGAACTTGCACCGGAGCACTTGGCGGGATTGATCGAGGCCCAGGACAGGTTCGAGGGGCCCCATGTCCAGCCTCCGGAGGTTTTCCTGGCCGATCTGGACGGATTCCGTCACAACCGCGAATGGCTGGGAGGGATTCTGGACCGGATCGCCGCCGGAGCGGCCAAGCGCTGAGGGAGGTTCTCCTCGAACGCTGCCGCGCCGTCCTCGCGAAGGCCGCGCGGTGGTGCCCGGACGCCGGACCCGCGGACCTGGACGCCGCCCTCCTCCGCTTCGCCTTCGAGCAGGCCGATGCCGCGGGTCTCGCGGACCGTCTGGGACTGGAACGTCCCGCGGGTTGGCCTTCGGGGGGCGAGCGCGACCTGATGGACGCCTGCGAGCGGGTCCTGCGAACGGAATCCTCCGCCCTTTTGGACGGTTTCCGTCCAATTCGCGGATCGCACATCCTGGGGTACGCCCCCGGTCCCGCCGGCGAGACCTGCGGAAGCTGCGCCTGGCTCTCCCGGGGCCGCTGCCTCCAGGTGGGAGACTCTCCTGGCCAAGCCCCGGAGGCGCATCGGACCTGGCCATCCTGCGCGCGATGGGAAGCGGTGCTTTCCGACGATTCCTGCGGGAACTGCGGGGCCTGCTGCCGGGAAGGGTACTCCTTCGCACCGGTCGCGAGAGGGGAAGCGATGCTGGAAGCCCATCCGGAATGGATCCGCCGCGAAGGCCGCGCGGCCTGTCTGCCGCGACCCGACGGACGCTGCGTGGCGCTGGAAGGGAACGGCTCCCCCGGCTCTCCCTGGCGTTGCCGTGCCTACGGCGTCCGGCCCCGCGCCTGTTCGGAACTCGAACCGGGAAGCCACGCCTGCTTGGTGGCGCGTCGGCGCACGGGACTCTCGCGCTGATCGGCCCCCAGGTCCCGGTTCTACCTTGGACCATCCCATGAACAACGCCTTCTACCTGACCACTCCCATCTACTACGTGAACGACGTGCCCCACATCGGTCACGCCTACACCTCGGTGCTGGGCGATGTCCTGTGCCGCTGGCACCGGCTCCTGGGCCACGACGTCTTCTTCCTGACCGGCACCGACGAGCACGGACAGAAGGTCCAGGAAGCCGCGGCCAAGGCGGGGCGCACCCCGCAGGAACACGTGGACCTCCTCTCCGAGCGATTCAAGGAAATGGGCCGGTTGCTGGGACTCACGAACGATCGGTTCATCCGCACGACGGATTCCGACCACATCGCGTTCGTGCAATCGGTGCTGCAGGGCCTTTGGGACAAGGGCGAGATCTACAAGAGCGCGTACAAGGGCCTCTACAACGTGCGCGACGAGCGGTTCTACTCCGAATCCGACATCCGCGAAGGGCGCGGTCCCGCCGAGGGCGAACCCGTGGAAGAGGTGGAGGAGGTCAACTACTTCTTCAGGATGTCGGGATACCAGGAGCGTCTCCTGGCGCACATCCGCGAGAACCCGGCCTGGATCGTGCCCGACTACCGCCGGAACGAAGTCCTGGGGTTCCTGCGCCAGCCCCTGGGCGATCTCTGCATCAGCCGCCCCAAGAGCCGCCTTTCGTGGGGCATCGAGCTGCCCTTCGACCAGGATTTCGTGACCTACGTCTGGTTCGACGCGCTGCTCAACTACGTCTCCGGCGTGCGGCCCTCGAAGCGGCTCGACGGGTCCGAATGGTGGCCCGCGAGCGTCCACCTGATCGGGAAGGACATCCTCACCACCCATTGCGTGTACTGGCCCACCATGCTCATGGGCGCGGAAATCCCCCTGCCCAGGCAGATCCTGGCCCACGGCTGGTGGATGGCGGACGGGCAGAAAATGTCCAAGTCGCTGGGGAACGTGGTGGATCCCTTCGCCATCGCGGCGCAGTACGAATCCGCGGGCGGCGCCGAGGCCTTCCGCTTCTTCCTGATGCGCGAGATGGTGGTGGGCCAGGACAGTTCGTTCTCCGACGCGGGCATGGTCAAGGTGGTGAACGGCGACTTGGCCAACGACGTGGGGAACATCGTCTCCCGCATCCGCAAGCAGGTCCAGACCCAATTCGAGGGCGCGATCCCGGCCCTGCCCGAAACACTTTCTCCGCTCCCGCTGCAACTGAAGGCCAAGGCGGAAGAGGTCGTCGCCGAGGTGGAGAACGAGATGCGACTCTTCCGGGTGAGCTACGCCCTGGAATCGACCCTTTCGCTGGCGCGCGCCATCAACTCCCACCTGGAGTCCACCGCCCCCTGGAAGCTCGCCAAGGATCCCGCGAAGCGACAGGAATTGGCCGAAGTTCTCGCCGTCACCTCCGAAGCCCTGCGCATCCTGCTCGTGCTGCTCTCGCCCTACATCCCCACCAAGGCGTCGGAAGCCCTGAGGCTCTTGGGTGGCGAGTCCGCGGTTCCCGGCAAGCTCGGCTGGGGACAGCTCCCCACCGGGAAGGTCTTCGAGGACGGCCCAGTGCTGTTCCCGCGCCTGGAGGTGAATAAGCCCGCCGCTCCCGTCTCTGCCGCTGCGGCGTCCGCGGTGGTCGCGGCGCCGGTCGATCCCTTCGAGATACTGGACCTGCGGGTCGCGCAGGTCGTGTCCGCCGAGGACCACCCGTCGGCGGAGAAGCTCCTCGTGCTCCATCTGGACGCGGGAGAGCTGGGACCCAAGCAGGTGTGCGCGGGCATCAAGGCGCACTTCGCGGCGGCGGACATGGTCGGGAAGAAGCTCCTCCTGGTGGCCAACCTCAAGAAGGCCAAGCTGCGCGGGGTGGAAAGCCAAGGCATGATCCTGGCGGCGGACAATCCCGACGGCTCGGTGCATCTGCTCTCGCCGGAAGGCCCCGTGGGCTCCCACGCTGAGGTGGCTGGACTCCCGCGCCATCCCGGACAGAACCAGGGCATCGAGGCCATGGACGCCGTGAAGCTCGAGATCCGCGGCGGTTCGCTTTCCTACGCTGGAAAGCCTGTCTTGGCGGGCGGAGCGAAGATCGGGTGCTCTGCCGTGGACGGCGCCGGAGTGCACTGAGGGAAATGATGTTGTTCTCCTCCTGGGACCTTACCTGGCGAGGAACTGGCCGCGATATCACTTCTTCCTATTTTGCCTAGTACTGGCTGCCCGCGAAGGCGGTGACTCGCTGAAAGCAATGTGCTTTTTCGTGACCATTTTACCGACAAACTCGATGCCACTTTGAATCAGCCGGATGCTTACTTTCTCTGTCCGCGCGAAGTAGACGGCACCGGAGGCGACCCACAGCCACTTCTCGATTCTTGCGCCGTCGCGCAAATGTGGACCAAGCTGCTTGAGCGCAGCCTCGCGCTTGCGAATGACCGTACTGACTTGGTCGTCTTTTGCGGAGTGCGGCTCCAGGGCGACCAGACTCCCGCTTGGCCCATGACCAAGGAGATAGTCCCAGCGGTTTTCCTGATCGCGACCCGGTTTCAAGTTGTCGTCGATTTCGAGACTATCGACAAATGTGGTGCGAATGCTTCCATCTATGAGCTGGCGATGGGCTGCTTTGACGTCTCCAAGGCCATCCTTAACGTTCGGAAGCAGAATCGAATCTTGCCGTAACGCACCTCTGACAGGAGTCTTCCTCGCTTTTTCACTCATCGGCCGCTCTCGTTAACCGCCTTGCGCACGGAATCGCCGAATCTCGACGAGAATTCAGTGAGGCCACCCCAACCCGCCACGCTCTCGTCTTCCGAGAATGGATCAAGAGTAGAAATGTCTTTGGAAACCACCTTCCCACGCTTGTCGAAATCCATCAAGTAAACGCGATAGTCCTTTCCTAGTGCCGATTCCGCGACCTTCCTCATCTGGGATTTCTGTTGCGGTTTGATGTTGAATGCCTCGCAAACCAGTTCCCAACTCGCATTGTATTCCTTAAGCTGGCGCATCATCCAAAGCAAAGTCAGCACATGCGGCGAGTGTGTCGAAAGAACCACCCTGTATCCTCGCCACAGCAGATCGAGCACCAGCAGCATGAATGCGGTTATGGCTTGGGGGTGCAACCCCATCTCCGGCTCCTCGATAACCACCCAGTCTGTTTTCTCCCTCTTGCGAATTTTGGTCGATGGCAGGAGGTGGTAGAGGCCAAGAAGAAGCGGTGTGAATTCTCGCTGCCCGGCGGTCCAGGTCATGAATGGTAGGTGTGTCCCTCCATGCACGAGCCGCAGCCGCTCAGCATGCTGCGCGTCCTGTTCGATACCGACCTTGCCGCCGTGAAAGACCGCAGCGTCGATCTGTTCGCGGATTTCTTTTTTCAGCCGATTCTCCACAGGGAAGAGAGTTCCAACATCCTTGCCGCTGAATCGATCATAGAGGTTCTGACTGAAGAGGCGGGCGACTGCCGGCGTGTCGGAACCCAGTTTCTGAAACGGAGCTGCCCATCCATCGCTGATCAGCATCGAGCGGTGCGCGGGAATGAAGAAGAGTCGTTCCATTCCCTTGCCGGAACGCGAGAGCTTCGTCAGATCAACCTTCCGCCCATCCAGTGATACCTCTGTTACCCCATTCCGCCAAGCAGGGGCCATCCCGGTTCCGAAGATGAGATCGACCAGCACCCCTTCGTTTTCAGTGCGATGTCCAGCCGCTCGCAAGGCATCGACTATCTGTCGTCCATCCAACGCAGTCTTCAGCCACTGGAGCACAAGACTCTTGCCTGCGCCTTGGGGTCCGACGAGTACTGTGAGATCACCAAACTGGATATCCACTTTTCGAAGATGGGCGAAGTTGGTGATCGCAAGTTGGGGAGCCCCAACCAACGCATCGGAACTCCTGTTGCGTTTTTCCATTCACGTCTCCTTGCCCAATGCGCGTTGCTTAGCCGAACTGTGAAAGCTACCACTTCCGCAGACTTCTTAAAGTTGGACCAACCGACCGGTAAGCGAAGCGAGCCGGGCAGGAGCCGACGGAGATCCGCGGCAGTTCGCTTACCTACGCGGGAAATCCGGTCGCGGCGGGCGGAGCGAAGATCGCGTGCTCCGCCGTGGACGGCACCGGAGTACACTGAGGGACCGAGACTCGCATAGATCCTTCATCGACCAGCCCGCGTTCCATGGACCATCTTTACAGATAACCTGTACAGTTTAACTGTAGATATGGTATCTTCCCTTTCATGGAAGAGACGTCGCCGAACGCGGACACCGCGCCTGCCGCCGAACTCGCGGCTCGGTTGCGCACCACCGTGGGGAGCCTGAAGCGGAAGCTGCGGCAGCAAGGCGGGCGGCACGACCTCACGTCGTCCCAGATCGCGGTCGTTCTCCGATTGGAGTCGGAAGGTCCGGCGACGGTGTCAGGCCTCGCCCGGGCGGAGGGGATGCGTCCCCAGTCGATGAGCGCCGTGGTCGACGCGTTGGAGGAAATGGGGTTCGTGGCGGGCGCCGCCGACCCGAACGACGGGCGGAAGACCCTCATGTCGTTGACCAAGGCCTGCAGGAAGTCGATCGAGGCGGGGCGTGCCGCTCGCCAGGACTGGCTGGCGCAGGCGATCCAACGGAAGCTCTCCCCGCAGGAATGGAAGAAGGTGTCTTCCGTCCTGCACCTGCTGGCTCGACTCGCCGAGGACTGACCATCCGGCCTCGGAACGATGTCGAACTTCGTTCACAGTGTTCAAAGGAGTGCTCGACCATGAACGTGTTGCAAATCCTGTCCTACTTCTTCGGAGCCGGGTTCCTTGCCAACGCCGTGCCGCATCTCGTGGGAGGCATCATGGGAGAGCCCTTCCAGACGCCGTTCGCGAACCCTCCGGGGAAAGGCCTCTCGTCCTCGACGGTGAACGTCCTGTGGGGCTTCGCGAATTTCGTGGCCGCCTACTTCCTGGTGCTGCGCGTCGGACGCTTCGATCCGCGGTCCATGGACTGCATCATTCCGTTCGCGGCAGGCGCACTCTTCATCGGCCTGTTCTCGGCCTGGAATTTCGGGAAGCTCCACGGGGGCAACGCCCCGAAGCGTCCATGAGGAATCCGCTCTCCAAGGCCTTCCGCGCCCTGGGGAACTTCAACTTCCGCCTGTGGTCGGCAGGCGCCCTCATTTCGAACATCGGGACCTGGATGCAGCGCGTGGCGCAAGACTGGATCGTGCTGACGC
>CAYXXL010000194.1:0-6150 GCA_964469025.1 uncultured Fibrobacteria bacterium | reverse complement strand
AGGCGCCCGGCATGTCGTGATCTGCCATGCCACCCGATCCCACAACGAGATCCTGAGGATACTGTCCCACCTGGAGGACCACCAGGCCATCGTCTACGTGATACCGGACCTGATGGACGTGATTTCCGGGCATCTGCGTACGATGACCCTCCAGAGGGCACAGCTCGCGGTGCTCCTCCAGCACCACCTTCCGGCATGGCAGGCGGGACTCAAGAGGATCATGGACCTCGCTTTTTCCATCGCCATCCTGGTGCCCGCTTTTCCGGCCCTTCTGCTCGCGATGGTCGCCATCAAGCTGGACAGTCCCGGGCCGATCTTCTACTCGCAGGAACGGGTCGGGCAGTACGGTAGGCGTTTCCGCGTGTTCAAGTTGCGCACCATGCGCACGGACGCGGAAATGGCAGGCCCCCAGTGGGCGGGGAAGCAGGACAACCGCATCACTCGCGTGGGCCGGCTTTTGCGCAAATCCAGGTTGGACGAGGTACCCCAGCTCTGGTGCGTTTTCCGCGGCGACATGGCATTGGTCGGGCCACGACCCGAGCGCGAATATTTCATCGAGAAACTCCGCGACCAGGTCCCGCTCTACATGCGTCGCCTGAAGATGAAACCCGGACTTACGGGCTGGGCCCAGGTGACCTTGGGCTACGACAATTCCGTGGAGGACGTGAAGAAGAAGGTCATGGCGGATCTCTGGTACTTCGAGAATCTGTCCCTGGCCCTGGATGTCCAGATCCTGGTCCGGACCATCTGGGTGGTCCTGACGGGGAAGGGCGCCAACTGAATGCGGCTGGTGCGTCGATCTCTGGCCATGATCGTCTTGATGGGCGTGTTCGCAGGCGTTTTCTGCGGCTACGGGGCATTGGTGCGATGGCGCCAATCCGGAAGGGAGCGGGAACTCGTGCTGTCGTGGGTGCGGTTGGGCCAAGGTCTGGTGGCGGCCTCCTCGCGCCTTGGGTTGGACGCCGCGAAGGCACCCGAACCGTGGGATCTATCGTCCGCGCCGGTGGACTCCGTCGTGCGTCATCGGGTGGATACCTTGGAGGCGAAGGTCTGGAAGGATCTGGAGCGCCGAGGGCGCGAAAAAGGTCTGGACTCCCTGCGGGAAGCCTTGCGCAGGAGCAGGGAACGAGCGGGACTGGCTTTGGCCCATTGCCGGGAAGGAACGCGATCGGCACCATCCCGGTGGTTTCTGGCGGGGTATCCGAAGCGATAGACCCAATCCGTAGGGGCGAAAAATTTTTCGCCCCTACGGATTGGGGAATCAATCCCCGCGAACCCGCCGGTTCCGCGCCGCCTTTTCCTTGAAGTGCACGTGCTCGTTCAGATCGCGCCCGAAGAAGTGCTCCCGCGAGCCGTCTTCCTTGGCCACGAAGTAGAGCCAGCCGCCGGTGGTGTCCGGGTGCAGCGCGGCGCGGATGGCGTCGCTGCCGGGGTTGGCGATCGGCCCCGGAGGAAGTCCGGGATGGACCCTCGTGTTGTAGGGCGATTCCACCGCCAAGTCGGATTTCGTCAAGGAGCCGGTGAACTTGCCCAGGGCGTACCGAACGGTGGGATCGGCCCCCAGCGGGATTCCCTTTTGGAGACGTTCCCAGAAGACGCCGGCGATCCTGGGAGCCTCCGTCCGCACCGCAGCTTCGCGTTCGACGATGCTCGCCAATGTCACGACGCCGGTGAGTCCCAGCTCCCGCCACACCGGGGATGAACTGTCGACGGAAGCCTTCACCACCTCCAGGAAGTGGCGGTGCATGGCACGGGCGATTTCCATGGGAGTTTCGCCGCCGCCGAAGATGTAGGTGTCCGGGAACAGGTACCCCTCGAGTCCGTCGGCGGGGATGCCGAGCTTGCGGGCCGAGTCGGCGTTCGTGCAAAGGGCGGCGAAGGTCGCGCTGTCGGCCATTTGCGCCTGGCGAAGGATTCCCGAGAGATCGCCGCAGGTGCGTCCTTCCGGCAAGGTCACTTTCATTCCTGCACCTGCGGGACCCGACAGCACCTCCACAGCGGTCCAGACGGACATCCGGTCGTTCATGTGGTAGAACCCGGCGTGAAGGTGTCGGTCCAGGCCCCGGACTCGGGCCACCGCGCGAAAGAGCGGGCCGCTCCAGGGTGGGATGCGGCCCTCCTTCGCAAGTCTCCTGGCCACGCTCCGCACACCTTCGCCGGGTGGGAGACGCCAGTTGGTCACGCTGCCCGACGGGAAGGGACGGAATACGGCATGCCCCACGACGGCCAGACAGGCGACAAGCAAGATGGCGAGGATCGGAAGACGTTTGGGCATAACGGTCGGGCGTCAGAAGAGGGTGGGGCCGTGGCGGAGCGGGCCGGAGGAATCGGCCTTGGTCGCGGCGGCTGGTGTTCCGGTTCCATGGGTAGGCGGGGCCGTGGGCTTGAGGGCGGGAGCGACCGTCCGCAGCCTGGCCGTGGAATCGAGCGCCCGGGGATCCAGGTTGGGATTGCCAGCCACGGCGAACTCCATCCGTTGCTCTGCGCAGGTGCCGTCCGGGTTGGGCTTGGCGCAGGCGGTGTACGTGACCACCCTCGAGGGCCGGGGCCATTCCACCGGGGAGAGGTTGCGGTGCGCGACCTTCATCACGTCCACCCAGATCGGCAGGGCCACCTTGGCGCCGGTGAAGCCCGGACCCAGCTTCTTCTTCTGGTCGAATCCCATCCAGATCCCGCAGGTGTAGACGGGCGTGTATCCCATGAACCACGCGTCCGTGTAGTCGTTGGTGGTGCCGGTCTTGCCCGCCGCGGGGAAGGTGAATCCGGAGGCCAGGACTCCGTAACCCGTGCCGTGTCGGATGACGTCGCGCATCATGTCCACCAGCACATAGGCGTTGGCCGAGTCCATCACCCTGCTGGATTTGGGTGAGGTCCGTTCCATCAGGGTGCCGTCCTGGGTGTTGATGGAGTCCCACAACCTGGGCTCGTAGCGCACTCCCAGGTTCGCGAAGGAGGAGTAGGCCGAGGTCATCTCCATGAGATTCACGTCCGCCGCCCCCAGTGCCAGGGAATAGACCTTTGGCAGGGGAGATCGGATCCCGGCGCGGCGGGCCAGGTCGATCACGCCGTCGACGCCGTAGCGGATGGCGGTCTGGATGGCGGGAAGGTTCTTGGAGAGCATCAGGGCGTGCCGGAGGGTCACGTACCCTTCGTAGGTGTTGTCGTAGTTGTGGGGGGTCCAGATGGTGCCCGAGCCGTCGTCGATGGCCACGGTGTCGTCCAATACGATGTCGGAGGGGAGCGCGCCCTTTTCGATGGCGTTGCCGTACACGAACGGCTTGAACGTGGAGCCCGCCTGGCGTTCGGCCTGGATGGCGCGGTTGAACTTGGAATTGTCGAAACTCTTTCCGCCCACCAGGGCCCGGACTTGGCCGGTCTTGTTTTCGATCACCACCACGGCCGCCTGGACCGTGTAGTACTCCACCTTGTCGGCTTCGTCGGCGGAATCCTTCCATGTGGTCTTGCCGATCTGCTTCAGGTAGATGGAGAACAGGGAGTCGAACTTGACGGCCGCGGTGGAATCGGGAATCCCGAAGCGCTTGCCGAATTTGAGCTTGCCCACGATGCGGCGGTTGACCTGCTTCTGGACGTCCCAGGTCCATTTGGCGACGGACGAATCCGCGGCGAGCTGGATGCGCCGATCCACGGGGAGGTGCACGACCAGCCCCTTGTGGTAGAGCGCCTCCTCCCCCCATTCCTTCTCCACGTGCTGGCGGACGGCTTCCAGGAAATAGGCGCCGTCCTCGTTCGGGCGGCGGGCGGGAATGGCCTTGACCCTCAACGCGCTCGCCTCGTCGCACTGGACGCGGGTGATGTACCCCTCGTCCGTCATGGCGCGCAGCACCTGGTTTCGTCGGTGCTGGACCAGTTCGGTGCGGCGGTCGGGCCGGTAGCGCTCGGGCGACTGGATCATGCCCGCCAGCGTCGCGCACTCCACCAGGTTGAGCTTCCAGACGTCCTTTCCGAAATAGATGCGCGCCGCCGCCTGCATCCCGTAGGTGCCGTCGCCCAGGTAGATCTCGTTCAGGTAGTAGGTCAAAAGCTGCCGTTTCGTGTAGTAGCGTTCCAACATCACCGCGGTGATGGCTTCCTTGATCTTGCGGGAAAGCTTCTTCTGCTGGGTCAGGAACACGTTTTTTGCCAACTGTTGGGTGAGCGTGGACCCGCCTTGCCGGTGCCGCCGGATCACCGTGTTGATGCCGGCACCCACCGTGCGCCACAGGTTCATGCCCCAGTGCTGGTAGAAACGCCGGTCCTCGATGGAGATGACCGCCTGCTGGAGGGGCATGGGGATGGAGTCCAAAGGCACCCAGTCGCGGCGTTCCACGAAGAATTCCCCGAAGGGCATCCCGTCCTTGTCCAGCACCTGGGTGGAAAGGGTGGGGGAGATGGTCTTCAGGTCCTCGAGGGGAGGCACATCCTTGGAGTAGACCCAGAAAAGCGCTCCGACCGTGGCCACCAGAAATGCGACGGGAATTCCCAGAGCGGCAAGGCAGACCAGATACAAGCGTGGCGAAAACCGCAGTTGGGCGAGAGCCATGGAACGGGTAAAGGTAGCCCACGGTTCTAACTTTGCCCCACCATGTACGAGCCCGGACCAGAATCCCGATCCTTCTCTCCGATGACCGAGCCGGACGAACGCGGTCGGTTCGGCGATTTCGGAGGGAAGTTCGCTCCGGAAGTGCTGATGCCCGCCCTGGAGGAACTCGAGGCCGCGTGGCGGATCGCTCGCCAGGATGCGGACTTCACCGGCGAGCTGGACGGACTGCTCCGCGATTTCGTGGGCAGGCCCTCGCCCCTCTACGAGGCCAAGCGTCTGGGCCTCGAATTGGGTGGAGCGCGCATCGTGCTCAAGCGGGAAGACCTCAACCACACCGGTGCCCACAAGATCAACAACGCCCTGGGCCAGGCCCTCCTGGCCAAGCGCATGGGGAAGACGCGCGTCATCGCCGAGACGGGAGCGGGCCAGCACGGCGTGGCCACCGCCACGGCCGCGGCCCTCATGGATCTCGAATGCGTGGTCTACATGGGGCGCGTGGACACGGAACGCCAAGCCGTGAACGTGGAACGGATGAGGATGCTGGGAGCGTCCGTGGTTCCGGTGGATCTGGGCACCCGCACCCTGAAGGACGCCATCAACGAGGCAATGCGCGACTGGGTGACGAACGTGCGTGGAACCCATTACATCCTGGGCACGGCCTTCGGTCCGCACCCTTTCCCCTGGATGGTCCGGGAACTCCAGCGCGTGATCGGGAAGGAAGCGCGAGTCCAGATGCAGCAGAAGTTCGGGCGGCTTCCCGACGTGGCTGTCGCCTGCGTGGGCGGTGGGTCCAACGCCATCGGCCTTTTCTGGGATTTCCTTCAGGACCCGGTCCGTCTGATCGGGGTCGAAGCGGGTGGCAGGGGGATTCTTCCCGGCGAGCACGCGGCCCGCTTCGCGGGGGGATCGGTGGGGATCCTCCAGGGGACGCGCAGCTACGTGCTCCAGGACGAGAACGGTCAGATCCAGGGGACCCATTCGATCTCCGCCGGTCTGGACTACGCCTCGGTGGGTCCGGAGCACGCTTGGCTCCACGACATGGGCCGGGTGGAGTATGTCTGGGAGGGCGATGGTCCCGCGTTGGACGCCTTTCGGCGCCTGACGCGCACCGAGGGGATCCTCCCCGCCCTGGAGTCCAGCCACGCCGTGGCCCACGCCATCCGGATCGCTCCCTCCCTTCCCCGCGAAAGCATCCTGCTGGTCAACCTGTCGGGACGGGGCGACAAGGACATCCACACCGTGATGGGAGCCGCAATTGCCTGATCGCTTCGATCGCTTCTCCAAAAAGCTCGCCGGGAAAGGAAAGCTGTTCCTGGCCTACATCGGCGCGGGTGTCCCGGATCTCCAAGGGTCCGTGGAGGTGGCCTTGGAACTCGCTCGGCTCGGGGTGGACTGCATCGAGTTCGGCCTGCCCTTCTCCGACCCCTACGGCGACGGAGCCGTGAACCAGGCCGCGGCCGAGCGGGGAATCTCCAATGGAGTGACGGTTTCCGTCTACCTGGACCTCGTGCGCAGGATCCGCGCCAAGACCGACATCCCCCTGGTCGCTTTCGGGTACGCCAACCCGGTCTGGAAGCACGGAGTGGCGGAATTCGCGCGGGAAGCCGCCT
>CAYXXL010000193.1:0-6152 GCA_964469025.1 uncultured Fibrobacteria bacterium | reverse complement strand
CGAACCACTCGTTCCCGCTGGACTTGGCGGGCACCAGCCACAGGCGACCGTACAGGTCCTTGTCGTTGTTGGCGTCCTTGTCGATGTTCGTGCCGTCGGCGCCGCCGTCGAAGACACCGGCGGCGTACTCCACCGCCCCTTTCAGGAGCTTTCCACCCAGTTGGGCGCCGACGTCGCGGTCGGGCGCGATCTGGCTGGGCAGGGCCCGGTCGTAGAACAGGAGGTCCGAGGGCGACACGAAACGCTCCAATCCCAGCGGAACCTGGAATTTGCCCAAGCGGGCCACGGCCCACGGTGCGAACTTGAGGTCGAAGTATCCATCCTTCAGCGCCGCGGCATTGCCCTTGGACGCGTCCAGGATGAACCTGGCGTCCACGGCCTTGGTCAGGCTGGCGTCGAACCCGAAGCGGATCGTCTGGGGCTGGAAGATGTCGCTTCCGTTGTCCCCGGGATTGTCCAACTGCCAGTTGGCGCCCAGACGAACGATGGCCCGCGGGCGGAACTGCCAGGAGGAATCCGCGGAGCGGATCCAGAACCCGCTTCCATCCGCTTGGATCTTGGGAGCGGCGGCGGCGACGGCGGCGGCGTCCTCGATGTCGTTCTCCCGCAACCGCTTCAGGATCTTGACCTGGCTTTCGACCCCATCCAACCGTTCACCTACGGACGGACCCGATGCCTGGGAGCTGTCGGGACCCGCTTGGCCGAAGGCGGTGGCGATCGCCGTGAGAAGGAGGGTGGGAAGAATTCTGCGCATCGTCTGGTTCTCCGTAAGATCTCACCTCACGAGCCTTTGGACTGAGTGAGGCCTGGGTTCGCGTCATTACCTATTAAACATATAGATAAGATATGCTAAACGAAAGCGGCTCGTCAAGTAGTTTTCTGATCATATCTATCAGGTGAGTCGTCTTATGGTTGAGCCAACAATGTTCGGTGCCACATCTCACCGATGAAGCCTGTAGACCCAAAACTTCAGCGACGAATCAGATCACCCAGTCGAAGACGTCAACTGTGCCGATGCTGGCTTCTTTCATCCGATCCACGACGTCTTGCAAGCTGGTCTGGTCCAGGATTCCCGCGATGGCATCCCGCACGTTCTTCATCACCATTCGGATCCCGCAGGTCTTCTCGTTCTGGCAATCGGAGCAAGGTTGGTAGGCGGTTTGACTCACGCAGGGGACCGGTGCCAACGGCCCGTCCATCAATCGGACGATTTGCCCGATCATGATGGTCTGGGGGGTGCGAGCCAGGAAATAGCCACCGCCCTTCCCCTTGCGGGAGGCCAACATGCCTGCATTTCGCAGATCCAAGAGAATGATCTCCAGGAATTTCTTGGGAATTCCGTCCTTTTCGGCGATGTCGGCGATCAGGACCGGACGCGAGGATGGCTCCCTCGCGAGTGCGAGACAGGCTTGCAGTGCGTATTTGGCCTTTTTCGAAAGCATTGCCTTCGTAAGCTAGAATCTCTGTAGTTCCGATGGGACAAGACTGGTGCTGGGCAGTGGTCCATGCCTTGGGCTGCCGGATTCGTCGATTCCAGCAATCCTCCGAGGTGGTCCATGGATGCGTCAGATCACCCAATCCGCCGCGAATTCGACTCGGGATGCCTGCCATCGCTCCAGGAGATCCTGGACCGATATGCCATCCAGGATGCGGAAGACCTCCTTCTCCACGCCTTCCAGCAGACGGCAGACCGAATCTTCGCCGATTCCCTCCCCCAGGAAATCGGACTCCGACCTCCCAAGCGAATGCCCGTTGGAGAAATCGAAGGATCCTGTGGCGCGGAAGATCTCGCCAAGCTTGATCCGGTGCGCGGGCCGGGCCAGCGAGTATCCACCCGATCTCCCTTTGCGCGAGGTGAGCAGCCCCACTCGGCGAAGGTCTTGGAGGATCGATTCCAGGAACTTCTGGGGCAGACGCCCTTCCCGGGAAAGGTCGGAAATGAAGACCGTCTTCCCTTCCGGCATCCGGGCCAGGTTGAGGCACGCGCAAACGGCGTACTTGGTCTTCATGGACAGCAACGGAGGATCCTTCGCGCCACGTTCAGATCACGTATTCGACGGTCTTCTCGTGCAGGAGCTGGAACTCCTCGAGCAGCACGCGTTTGATGCCGTTGAACTCGGCGTCTTCCCTCGAACGCGGTCGGGCGGCCGAAATGTCGAGGATCCGCTTGATCCGGCCCGGACGCGGAGAGAGCAGGACGATGCGATCGGAGAGGTAGATGGCCTCGTCGACATCGTGGGTGACCATCACCACGGTGAGGCCGGGCTTCTCCTTCCAGATCCGCTCGAGCTCCTCCTGCATGTACAGTCTGGTCAGCGCATCGAGGGCCCCGAGCGGTTCGTCCAGGAGGAGGATTTCCGGATCGGTCGCTAGGGCCCGGGCGATGGCCGCGCGCTGCGCCATGCCCCCGGAAAGCTGGGAAGGGCGGCTCTTCGCGAACCCGGCAAGCCCCACCAGCGCGAGGTGCGATTGGACGATTTCCGTCCGCTCCTTGCGCGACAGGTGTGCGAGGCCGAATCCCACGTTCTCCTCGATGGTGAGCCAGGGGAGCAGCCGATGGTCCTGGAACACCACCCCGCGGTCCTTTCCGGGACGCTCGATCCGTTTTCCGTCCAGGAGGGCCTCGCCCAGGTAGTCCCGCTCCAGGCCCGCGATGATCCGCAGGAGCGTGGTCTTGCCGCACCCGGACGCGCCCAGCAGCGAGACGAATTCACCGGGCCGTACGTCCAGGCTCACGTGCTGCAAGGCCATGACTTCGCCAGAGCCGCCCTGGAAGACCTTGGTCAGGTTGCGCAGGGAAAGTTTAGGGCCCGGTGCAGGCGAGGCGACGACCTTCGTCGGCTTTGACGTGGAGGTCGGAAGGGAAGGAAGGACAGGGGCGGAATCCGTCGGGTCGACGATCCTCCCCAGACCAGACACCTCCAGGCGCGACAGGGAGTAGGTGGTTGCATCCATTGTCTTCATCCTGTTTCGTTCGATGGGTGGATGTTCTGGGAGCGCCAGCACAAGGATCCGATCGACCAGATCTTGGTGGCGGCGAGGTTGAAGGCGAATCCGAGAAGGCCCAGGACCACGATCCCGGCGTTCACCAGTTCCATGCGGAACCGTTCGCGACCCGTGTCCAGGATGTCGGTCAATCCCCCGTTCGACTGCGTCAGCAGCTCCGAGGCCACGAGGATTGTCCACCCGAAGGAGAGGCTCAAGAGGGATCCCGTGCGGATCCAGGGAAGGGCCGCGGGCAGGGAGATGCGCCGCACCTTCTCCCAGCCCGACAACCCGAAGACCTCACCCACCTCCAGGTAACCTCGCGGAATTTGACGGAATCCGGCATGTGTGTTCAGCAGGATGGGAAAGAGGGATGCCATGGCGATCAGGACCACCCTGGAAAGGTCGCCCAGCCCGAACCAGACGATCAGGAGCGGGATCCAACCCACCAGGGGAACCTGGCGGAACATGTGGACGTTAGGGAGCAGGAATCGTTCGGCGATCCTCGAGGAACCGACAAGCGTACCGGTTGCGAAGCCCAGGGCTGTACCGATGGAAAGGCCCAGGACGTACCTCCGAAGGCTCGTCGCCAGATACCCCTGCAGGGTTCGGCTTCGCCAAAGATCGACGATGGCATCCACCGACTTTTGGGGAGATGGGAACAGCAGCGATTCGTGACGCGAGGTCAACGCCGTCCACGCCGCGACCAACAGGAGTGGAAGGACCAGTCCCTTGGCGATCACACCCGCCTTCGCGTTCATGCGACCTCCCCGATCCAGGGGACCAGCCATCGCTCCGCCGCCCCGAACAGGGCGTTGGTGGCGATGCCCACGGCCCCCACCAGCAGCACGCCAGCCAAAACCCCGTCCATCTGGAAGAGCTGGCGGGAATAGGTCATGTAGAAGCCGATGCCGGATTCCGCACCCAGAAGCTCCGCGCTGACCACGGCCATCCAGGCCAGGGCGATGGATTGGCGCAGGCCTGTCAGGACGGCGGGGAGTGCTGAGGGGACCACGATCCGCAGGAATCTCTGCCTGGGCGAGAGACCGAAGACCTCGCCTACCTCGAACAGCTTCGCCTGCACGCTCTTCACACCCTGGGTCGTGTTGAGAAGTACCGGGTAGAAGCAGGCGACGGCGACGAAGGCCAATTTGGAGGCCTCCTCGATCCCGAAGAAGACGATCATCATGGGGGCCCAGGCGAACACGGGCACCTGCTTGAAGATGTCCAAGGTGGGACCGAACCAGATCTCCAGGCGACGGGAGGAGCCCAGGGCCGCACCCAAGCCGATCCCGGCGCCGGCGCCAATGCCGTACCCCAGAGCCACCCGGCGAAGGCTCCATCCCATGTGGGTCTGCAGGTCGCCCGAATTCCACAGATCCACGATGGTCTGCCAGACCAGTTGCGGCGGAATCAGGAGGGTCGGTGGGAACAATTCGAACCGGGCCAGGAGGTACCAAGCCAGGAGCACGGCAAATTGGACGGAAAACGGCGCGAGGATCGTCCACGCGAAGCGCCTCATGGACGTCCTCCCGAACCGGTAATGGAAGCGGACACCGATGGGTATCCCTTGGCCCAGGTCGCCGACGCGGCTTCCGTCTTCAAGGCCTTGTCCAAGTAGCTGCGGTCGATCCAGGTCGCGAGATCGATGTCGCGCCGGATGAGTCCCGCCTCCAAGGCCGCCTGGATTCCCGACCGGAGCTTCGCGAGGTACCGCTCGTCGAAGACGGCCGCGTTCTGCTCCACGAAGGAGTTCTCCCCCAGGTCGCGACGGATGTTGTCCAGTGGGTACCCCGGCTTGGCGGCCAGGCGGATCCATTCATCCCTCTTCTGCTCGTCCAGCACCGCCACGGCCGCGCGCACGTACACGTTCACCCAGCGCTGGAGCAGGTCCGGGTGCTCGCGCGCGAACCGGCTGGAAGCCACCACCACGCTGAAGCCCTGGATCTCGCGGGCCTGCGCGTCCTTGGTGTTGGTGGTGTAGAGGATCCTCGCTCCGCCTCGGGTGGCCAGGTCCAGGAACGTGTTGACCCCCACGTAGGCGTCGATGTGCCCCGACTGCAACGCCGCCGCACCTTCCGTCTGCGACAGGTTGAAGACCTTGAAGTCCCGCTCGGAAAGCCCCAGGTGGCGGATCAGGCGGACCCAGGAAAGGTGCAGGTACGTGCCTTTCATGTACCCAATCCGCTTACCCCGCAGGTCCAGCAGCGTGCGCAGGCTCGACTGGGGAGCGGTCGCCACGTAGATGTTCTGGCCCACGGTTCCCGGCACGATCAGCCGCGTGTCGATCCCGCCCGCCTTGCCCAGGATTCCCGGCAGGTCCCCGTAGGAGGTGACATCCACCCCTCCGTTGGCCAAGCCCTCGTTGATGGCCGGACCCGTCCCCTTGTAGAAGTCCCACTTGACGGATATTCCCTCCTTGGCGAATTCCGTCTCGAAGAGGCGGTGTTCCTGGGCGTAGCCGATGATCCCCGTGGCGATGGGCGTGTCGTAGGGATTCCCCACGACAGCCAGATGGATCTCCACGGGACCAGCCAGGACAGTAGCTGTCCATAGCAATTGCGTCGCCGCCGCGATCTTCCTCTTCATTCCAGCCTCGACAGGGCAGGTGTGCGCAGATCCTTCCAGCGCGCGTCGAGTCCCTGCTCCTTCAATGCCTTGTCCAGGAATCGGGTGTCGAGCCAATCCTTGGGTTCGAAGGTCCGGCGCACCAGGCCGTATTCCTTGGCGTCGTCGATTGCCGACCGCAGGCGCTTGAGGTAGTAGGCGTCCACCGCGGGGTTCCAGCTGAACTCGTTGTCCCTGGCCTGGGTCGCGAGCACATTCTTGAGGGAAACCCCGCTCGAGGTCGCCTGCTTGTTGTATTCGTTGCGGAACTGGGGCGTCAAGACTTCCGCCGCGATCTTCACGTAGACGTCCACGAACCTCTGCACGATGTCCGGGTACTTGCGGATGAAGTCCTCGGTGGCGTAGATGTTCCCGAAGTTGGACAGCTTCGGGTTGTCGTCGAAGTCGATGGTGTACAGGATCCGTCCCACTCCCCGATCGACCAGGTCCGTGCTGTTGGTCAGCTCGGCGTCCACTTGTCCCGAGGCCAGGGCCACGTCCTGGTCACCGCTGGTGAGCGAGTAGATCTTGAAGTCCTTCTCGGTGGCTCCCAGCTGGTA
>CAYXXL010000192.1:0-6156 GCA_964469025.1 uncultured Fibrobacteria bacterium | reverse complement strand
AGCTTCCTCTCCTTTGTCGAGGACAAAACCGAGTGGAACGACACCAAGGTCGTATTCGAAATCACGCCAAAGGACGGCAAGACCGAAGTCCGTTTCACCCACCAAGGTTTGACCGACAAGCAGGAATGCTTCGATGCCTGCAACGACGCCTGGGGCTCCTACATCACGGGCAGCCTGAAGAACCTGATCGTCGAAGGCAAGGGGCAGCCCAACACGATCGAAAAGGTCCAAGTCTGAACGATTGGAAGGTCCGAGGCCGGGCATCGCATCGGCGGTGCTCGGCGCGACCGGTTCGCACGGGTTCAGTCGTCCGTGGCCTGTTCGCTCGACGGCACCGTCTCCTGCAACCGGGCGACGTCCTTCACGGGTGAAACACCGAAGTGGCGACTGTATTCCCGACTGAATTGGGAAGCGCTCGAGTAGACGACGCGGCGGCTGGTCATCCCCGCATCCATCATGGTGGAAAGCATGAGCCGCCGGGCCTCCTGGAGGCGCAGTGCCTTCTGGTATTGCATCGGGCTCAGGCTGGTGACCGCCTTGAAGTGCTGGTGGAAGGTGGAAGGACTCATGTGCACCATATCGGCCAGCGTCTCCACCTCGACGGTCTTGTCTAAATTTTTGGCGCACCCAGGTGATGGCTTTGGCCACCCTCTGCACCCGGGAATCCTCCTGCCCGATCTGCGCCACCCGGAATCCCAGCGGACTTCGAAGGAGGCGGATCAGGATCTCGTCCACCACCAGAGGAGCCAGCAGTTCCGCCTCCGCGGGGGATCCAGGTCCAGGCGCAAAGAGAGGTATGGCTCTTGCGGCATCGCCCGCACCACGCGCGTGGCCACCGGGACGTCCACGGAGTAGACCAGCAGACGATTTTCGTCGTACTCGAACAGGTCCTTGTCCAGCAGCACCATCTTGGACCCCTGGGCCACCAAGCACAGCCCCGGCTTCTGCACCGCGTGGTGCAGTTCCACGGCTGCCTTGGAGATCCGGTAGAGGTGCAACCCCGGAAAGCGCGTCTCGAAACTGCCGTCGTGTGGCGTGAAGCGCTCGATCCTCTCCGCCAGGACGGCAAGGTTCGGGTCCCGAGCTCGTTCCTTGCTCATCGTCTTCCCCTTTTCCATCACAGCCCCGTCATCTTCAACATGCCCTCGGGCAGGCGCGCGCCTCGGAGGTCGAGCTGCGAGAGTGCCGCTTCGATTTCCTGCAGATCCGCCGCGGCGAGGTTCACATCCACCGCTCCCAGGTTTTCCTGGAGGCGGTGCAACTTGGTCGTTCCAGGGATGGGTACGATCCACGGCTTCTGCGCGAGGAGCCAGGCGAGGGCGATCTGCGCGGGGGTCGCGCCCTTTCGCCCTGCCACATGGCGGACCAGATCGACCAAGGCCATGTTGGCCCGGATCGCCTCCGGCGAGAACCGGGGGACCTTGGTGCGGAAGTCCGAGCTGTCGAACACGGTGTTCTGGTCGATCTTCCCGGTGAGGAAGCCCGCGCCCAACGGACTGAAGGGTACGAAGCCGATGCCCAGCTCCTCCAGAAGCGGCAGGATCTCCATTTCCGGTTCCCGCCAGAAGAGGGAGTATTCGCTCTGGACCGCCGTCAACGGCTGGACAGCATGGGCGCGTCGGATGGTTTGCGCTCCGGCTTCGGAAAGCCCGAAGTGCTTGACCTTGCCTTCCCGGATCAGCTCCTTCACCGCTCCCGCCACGTCTTCGATGGGCACGGCGGGATCCACGCGGTGCTGGTACAGCAGGTCGATGGCCTCGACGCCGAGCCGTTTGAGCGAGGCCTCGACGGCCGCCTTGACGTGTTCGGGTTGGCTGTTCACTCCGGCTCCGCGCTTGCCCGAGATGGGGTCGATGTCGAAGCCGAATTTCGTCGCGACCACCACCTGGTCGCGGAATGGGGCGATGGCCTCGCCCACGATGATTTCGTTGGTCAACGGTCCGTAGACCTCGGCGGTGTCGAAAAAGGTGACGCCATCGTCGTGGGCCGAGCGCAAAAGCGCGATCGCCCCTTCCTTGCTCAATGTGGATCCGTAGACGGGATTCAGGCTCATGCATCCGAGCCCGATCTCCGATACCTCCAGACCGTTGTTCCCCAGTGTTCTTTTCAGCATGTCGCTTCTCCTTCGTGGCAGATACCCGGGAGTAGTCTACTGGCCACGCCGGTCGGGAAATTGCCCGAAGCTCCGAAGCTTTTGCACGATCCCGCGGGGCGCATCGAGAAGGTCGGAGGAAGGGGTGCGGTGATTCCACCACATATTCATCGCATATATTGCGGCGAATAAGAGGTATATTCGCCGCATGTACATCCATGAACAACCGGATTGGCCGCACTTCTCGTGGCAGAAAGATCGGCTGGGTGGATCGCTGGTTTGTTGCGACAGAGGTATGGTCGGCTTCAGGGAAAGCTCGATGCATTGGGCTTTCCTTCGCAGTCCGAGACCAACTTGGCGAGCCTGACCCAGGACGCCTACCGGTCGGCCGAGATCGAAGGGGAGCGATTGGAACTGGAGCAGGTACGTTCGTCGGTGGCCCGCCGACTCGGCCTGGAGATCCCCGACGAAGTCCCATCCAGCCGCGAGGTGGATGCCATGGTGGACCTCACCTTGGACGCCATCCGGCGCTGCCGGGAGCCACTGACCGAGGAACGGCTGCTGACCTGGCACGCGACACTGTTCCCAACCGGCAGGAGCGGCATGTATCGGATCCGCACCGGAGCTTGGCGGGACGACAGCAGTGGTCCCATGCAGGTCGTCTCGGGAGGACTGGGCCGCGAACGCGTGCATTTCCAGGCTCCGGACGCCGCGCGCCTTCCCGCGGAGATGTCGCGGTTCATCCAATGGTTCGAGACGGAATCCGACCAGGACCCGCTGCTCCAGGCCGCGATCGCCCACCTCTGGTTCGTCACCGTGCATCCCTTCGACGACGGGAACGGCCGCATCGCCCGAGCCCTCACCGACCTCAAACTCTCGCGGATGGACGGTGGAACGGTGCGCTTCTACAGCCTTTCGGCAGGAATCCTCGCCGAACGCAAGGACTACTACCGCATCCTGGAGTTGACCCAGGGTGGAAGCACCGAAATCACGCTCTGGCTCGAGTGGTTCCTGGGGTGCATGGACCGGTCGCTGGGAAGGGCCGAGGAATCGGTCACGGCGGCGATGCGACGTCACGCCTTCTGGCATCGCCACGCCCACACGAACCTCAACGATCGACAGCGCAAGCTCCTGGCGCTGCTCCTGGACGGCTTCGATGGAAAGCTCACCACCGGCAAGTGGGCGAAGATCGCCCGCTGCTCCAGCGACACCGCGCTGCGCGACATCCAGGCCCTGCTGGAACGCGGGATCCTCGAACGCGACGAGGGCGGTGGCCGCAGCACGGGGTACAGGCTGGTGGAGGGGTAGGGACGCCCGTTCCCCGCGCTACCTTTTCCGACCGAACGCCGCTCCACGTCTTCGTTTTCCAGAGGTCTCCATCTTCGATCGACAGCCATGAAGACTCCACCACGACTCCTGCCGCTTGTGGAAGATGGAGTCATCGACGAGGTGCTGGGGCAGGTGCGCAGCGGCAAGGAAGCCGACGTGTTCATCGTGCGGGTCGGCGACGAGATCCGTTGCGCCAAGGTCTACAAGGACTCCAGCCACCGCAGCTTCAAGCAGGCGGCAGCGTACCAGGAAGGACGCCGGGTCCAGAACAGCCGGAGCACCCGCGCCTTGTCCAAGCGTTCGGCGTTCGGGCAGAAGGAAGCCGAGTCCAACTGGATCACCGCAGAAGTCCAGGCCCTGAACACCTTGAGCGCGGCGGGAGTGCGCGTCCCCACGCCGTTCGGATTCTTCGACGGGGTCCTGATCATGGAACTGATCGTCGACGCATCGGGAGACGTCGCGCCTCGCTTGGACGATGTCACGCTGTCTCCAGAAACGGCACGCAGCCACCACCAGGAGATGCTCCACCAGATCGTGCTGATGCTCTGCGCGGGCATCATCCATGGAGACCTGTCCGAATTCAACGTGCTGGTGGACGCCCGCGGGCCGGTGATCATCGATCTCCCGCAAGCGGTGAACGCGGCCGGGAACAACAACGCCCAGAGGATGTTCGAGCGCGACGTCGACAACATGGCGCGGTACTTCGGGCGGTTCGCCCCGGAGATCCTGAAGTGCCAATACGCCAAGGAGATCTGGGCGCTCTACCAGAACGGACTGCTCACACCCGACATCGAACTGACCGGCGTGTTCGAGGAGTCCTCGAGCCTGATCGATCTCGATGGAGTCATGGAAGCCATCGAAGATGCGCGAAGGGAGCACGAGGAAAAACTCTTGAGGAAAGCCCCGGTCGAGTTGGCGGGTGGCGCCGAGCTCGAGCCCAAGAAGTGGAACCCGCGCGAAGCCCTGCCACCGCCGGGAGCACAGCGTTCCAGTGGCCGTGACCGAGGAGCGCCCAACGGCGACCAACGGCAGAGGTCGGCGGAATCGAACCAAGGGAAAGGCAAGGACGGAAACCGGCAGAGGCAACCGGGTCCGAGCAGGCCACAGACTTCGGTGCCACAGCCGGCAAGGCCGGTGCCCAGGCAGCCGTTGGCAAAACCTTTGCCCATACCACCGCCCAAGCCTGCGGCGGTGGAGGTGAAACCCACGCCGCAAATCCAGTGGGGAAGAAGGCCGGGGAGGTAGGGAAAACTCTCCGTTCCCGCATGGTGCGCCGGTGGCTTCGATACAACGGCCAGGGGCCGTCACTCAGCCAACGGCGCCATTTTCCGAACAATCGGCAACAGCCGCCGTTCCCTGAGCGGTGCACTGAGCCTGCCGAAGTGTGTCCCGCTGAAAGCGGGATGCATCGAATGGCGGGCCATCACACGGCCAACGGTGCCGAAACATCCGCCGCTGCCTGAGTGATGGCCGAAGGCCATTGTATCGAAGGCATCGGCGGGGGAAATGCCCTCGAACTATTCGCCTCGCCGGAACACCTTCTTCGCAAGTTCTGGCAGATCGGCTTCAGTTCCTGCGATTAATGCTTCCTTTTTTTCTCGGCTCCAACCCTGGATTTGCTTCTCTCGATCGAAGGCGTCCTCTACCCGATCGTATTCCTCGGAATAGACCAACTCAACGGGCAGACGCTTGGCCGTGTGCCGCGCGCCAAGGCCTTCCTGGTGTTCCAGGATGCGTCGTTCCAGATCCCAGGTGCTACCGGTGTAGTAGCTGCCGTCGGAACATTTCAGGATATAGGTGTGGGGCATTTCATGTTTCCGATCTGTGGGCGCCGATGGCTTCGATACACCGGCCCATGGGGCCGACACTCAGCCAACGGCGCCATTTTCCGAACAATCGGCAACAGCCGCCGTTCCCTGAGCGGTGCACTGAGCCTGCCGAAGTGTGTCCCGCTGAAAGCGGGATGCATCGAATGGCGGGCCATCACACGGCCAACGGTGCCGAAACATCCGCCGCTGCCTGAGTGATGGCCGAAGGCCATTGTATCGAAGGCATCGGCGGATGGCATCAAGGCAATGTGTAGCCCTTGCCCGGTCCGGGGTACTTCCGGCCCAGCGGGTCTTCCGGATACATGCCCCGCGGGAAGCCGCAGGTGGTTTCTTCATCGCCTCGACGGGTGAGGGCCAGGACCGCCATTCCGTCGTGGATCTGGAGGTTGTCGGGGGTGAAGGTGGCGTAGTTGCCGTCGAAGCCCCAGGTCCCCTGCCCCCAGCGGGCGAGGTTCAGCGTATCGAAGTCGTCGACCCAGTCCGCGGTCCAGTCCGATCCGCCCGGCCCCTTGCCCGGCGTGTACTTGAGGAAGCGGATCCAGTTGATGAACTGGCAGGTGGGCAGGTCCTGGGTGTCGAACGGACCGCTCCAGTCGGGCCAGATGGAGGCCCACAGGTTCATCCGCCAGGTCATCGACTTGGAGCGCAGCCCCACCACCTGGGAATCGTTCTGGACCTTGCGCAGTTGCACGCCGTCGAGTTCCCAAACGATGGAATCGGGCGTCCACTCCAGCGCGTAGGTGTGGAAGGTCTTGGACAGGTCGTCCGGGGTGTCGTGGAACTTCTCGGCGGTGGCGCGCTTCTGGGCGGTGCCCGTGATGGGGTTGGACTGGAAGCCCTTCGGGTTCTTGCCCAGGATCTCGATGTCGAGCTCCCGCCAGGGTTCGCGCCCGCCTTCGTGGGAGT
>CAYXXL010000191.1:0-6162 GCA_964469025.1 uncultured Fibrobacteria bacterium | reverse complement strand
GTGGCGAACGGCCCCGCACGCACTTCATAGACCTCCTGGCGGCCTTCGCGGGAGGAGCCTTCTGGGGTCTGGTCCCGGGGTTCCTGCGGGCCAAGTTGGAAGTCAACGAGACGTTGGTGACGCTTCTCCTCAACTACGTGGCATCGCTCTTGGTGGACTGGGTGGTTTACGGGTCCTGGCGCGACACCTCCCACCTGGGGTGGCCCGCCACCATCTCCTTCCCGGAATGGGTCAAGCTCCCCTTCCTGGTCCACGGATCGCACCTGCACTCGGGCCTGATCCTGGCGCTCGCCATCGCCGTCGCCCTGCACGTCGTCCTTTCCCGTTCCCGATGGGGTCTCTCGCTGCGCATCCTCAAGAGCAACCGGAAACTCGGCGAAGGCGTCGGATTTTCCTGGACGGGAAATGTTGCACTGGTGATGGGGATCGGGGGAGCCATCGCGGGGCTGTCGGGAATTTTGGAAACCTCCTGCATCCACGGCCGGCTGGAGTCGGGAATCGCGCTGAACTTCGGGCTCACCGGCTTCCTGGTGGCGTGGATGGCCGGGCAGCACATGATCCGCATCATCCCGCTGGCCTTCGTGATGGGCGCTTTGCTCTCCTCCGGCGACGCTCTCCAGCTCTACGCGCAGCTCCCCGAGGCCACCGCCGTCGTGCTCCAATCCATCCTTTTCTGCAGCGTGCTGGCGACCGGCGGATTCCTCCGGCGCGGGAGGACCCCATGACCATCCTCGAACTCCTGCTGGGCATCCTGCTTTCCGGCCTCCGGTCCGCCACGCCGCTGCTGCAGGTCCTGTTGGGCGAAACCATCACCGAACGCGCCGGGGTCGTGAACCTGGGCGTGGAGGGACAGATGCTGTCCGGGGCCTGCGCAGGGTTCGCGGTCGCCGCCGCCAGCGGCAACCCCTGGGCCGGCCTGCTCGCGGGCGTCCTCGCGGGAATGCTGCTGTCCTCCGTGCACGCGTTCCTGGTCCTGGTGGCGGGAGCCAACATGTTCGCCTCCGGGGTGGCGGTGTGGCTGTTGGGCGGAGGTCTTTCGGCCTTCTTCGGCATCCCCTACGTGGGACGGCGCATCGACGGGTTCGCGTCCCCGGACTTCGGCGGCGCCGCGAAGCTGCCCCTGCTGGGCCCCATCCTGCGGGTGGCGACGCCCAGCGTGCTGATCGCATTGTCCACCTGGGTCCTGTGCTCGCTCTTCCTCTACCGCACCCGCGCCGGTCTGCGCCTGCGGGCCGTGGGGGAATCGGCGGAGTCCGCCTCCACCCTGGGCATATCGCCCACCAAGGTGCGCTGGGCCGCCATCCTCGCGGGAGGCGCGCTTTCGGGCCTCGGGGGCGCGAGTCTTTCGGTGGACCTGGTGCGCAACTGGGTCGAGTGGATGACGGCGGGACGCGGCCTGGTGGCGGTGGGCCTGGTGATCGTGGCGCGCTGGAATCCCTGGTACGCGCTTCCCGCAGCGCTCCTCTTCGGTGTGGTCGAGTCCCTGACGCTGCGGCTGCAGGCCCTTGGCGTGACCATCTCCCCCTACCTGCTGTCCACCCTCCCCTACCTCGTCTGCCTGGGGGTCCTCGTGTGGGGATCGGCCAGGGCGCGGTCGAAGGGCGGAATGCCGCGCGACCTCGCGCAGGTCTTCTCGAAAACCGAGTGAACATCCACCAACGGAGGAACAACATGATTCGACGGATCCTGTCCACATCCATCGCCCTGGCCGCGGCCGCGGTCCTGCTCTCGGGCTGCGACAAGAAGGAGGTGTCCAAGACCGGCGGAGCGGACTCCGCCAAGGTCGGGTTCATCTACGTGGGTCCGCGCACGGACTACGGCTACAACTACGCCATGGACCAGGGGCGCCTGGCCATGGAGAAGGACATGGGGATCAAGACCGTGTACTTCGAGAACATCCCGGAGAACGCCGAGGTCGAAAGGGTCATGGAGAGGATGATCGGCGACGGCATCAAGATCATCTTCGCCACCAGCTACGGGTACCTGGACCCGGCCCTGGAGGTGGCGGCCAAGCATCCCGACGTGATCTTCATGCACGGCGGGGGGTTCAAGCTCGCCCCCAACCTGGGCACCTTCTTCGCCGACATCGACGAGGTTGAGTACCTGTCCGGCATGGCGGCCGGGGCCTGCACCAAGACCGGGAAGCTCGGCTTCATCGCGGCCCACCCCATCCCCCAGACGCTGCGCAACATCAACGCCTTCACGCGGGGCGCCCAGAGCATGAACCCCAAGGTCTCCATGAACGTGGTGTGGACCGGCTCCTGGAGCGACCCCACCAAGGAGGCCGAAGCCGCCAACACCCTGGCCGACCAGGGGATCGACGTGCTGACCATGCACGTGGACGGACCCATCACCATCGCCCAGACCGCCGAGAAGCGCGGGATCATGGTGTGCGGATACCACGCCGACGCCTCCCAGTTCGCGCCCAAGGGCTGGCTCACCGGAGCCGCCTGGAACTGGGCCCCGCTCATGGAGAAGATCGTCAAGTCCATCCAGGACAGCACCTGGAAGAGCGCCAACCTGCGCGGCAACATCCGCGACGGCTACGTGAAGCTCGCCTCCTTTGGGCCAGCGGTGCCGGATCCCGTCAAGACCGAGATCGACTCCGTGGAGAAGGCCTTCGTGGCCGGCACTCCGCTCTGGATCGGGCCCATCGCGGCCCAGGACGGATCGGTGAAGGCCAAGGCGGGAGACACGCTGACCCGGGCGCAGATCGAATCGATGGACTTCCTGGTCAAGGGCGTGATCGGCTCGGTGAAGTGAGGCCATCGGTGTCCGGCATCTCCCTACCGGCCGATCCCTACCGCTGGCCCTTCGACGGGTCGGCGGAACCGGAAACGTTGGCCATCGTGGTCATCGACATGCAGACGGATTTCTGCGGGAAGGGCGGATACATCGATGCCCAGGGGATCAACCTCTCCGCCACCCGCGGGGCCATCGCTCCCATCGCCGCGATCCTGGAGGCGGCGAGGAAGATCCCCGAGATCCTGGTGATCCACACCCGCGAGGGCCACCGACCGGAGCTCGTGGACCTTCCCGAGAACAAACGCTGGCGCTCCGAGCGCGTGTGCCCCGGGATCGGCGAGCTGGGACCCATGGGACGGATTCTGGTGCGCGGGGAACCGGGGTGGGAGATCATCCCCGAACTCGCCCCCGCCCACGGCGAGATCGTGGTGGACAAGCCCGGCAAGGGCGCGTTCTTCGCCACCGACCTGGAGCATGTGCTGCGGACCACGGGGCGCACCCGCCTGGTCCTGTGCGGCATCACCACGGACGTCTGCGTCCACACCACCATGCGCGAAGCCAACGACCGCGGCTTCGAATGCCTGGTGGTTTCCGACGGCACCGGCGCCACCCAACCCGAACACCACGCCGCCGCCCTGACCATGATCTCCATGCAGGGGGGGATCTTCGGGGCGGTCGCGACATCGAAGGCGGTGGTGGAAGCCTTGGAGGCGCTCCATGCTTGACGGATTCCTGCGCCTGTCCATCGCGGACGAATCCAAGGGCTGGGCGGATTGGCCGGAACTGCGAACGGGCGTGCGCATGAGGATCCTGTGCGACGGTCCGACGCCCGGCGAGCGCACAGCGTTGCTGCACTACGATCCTGGAGCGGAAGTCCCCCGGCACCTGCACGGGGGACAGGAGTGGCTGCTGGTGCTGGAGGGTACCCAGGAGGACGACACCGATTCCTACGGACCGGGAACCTGGATCTCCAATCCACAGGGCACCTTGCACAAGGTCAGTTCGCCCGGAGGTTGCCTGGTCCTGATCCACTGGAGCGCCCCGGTCGAGTTCGAAGAGGATGAAACGGAAACCAGCCCAAAGGAGAAGCTGCGATGACAGGTCTGTCCGTGGAGGCCCTCCCCTACGTCTGGCCCTGGGACGGGCATGTGGGAATGGAGAAGGTGGCCCTGGTGGTGATCGACATGCAGACGGATTTCTGCGGCCCGGGCGGCTACGTGGATTCCATGGGCTACGACCTCTCCCTGACCCGAGCCCCCATCAAGCCCATCTCGCGGCTCCTGGAAGGGTTCCGGTTCCGGGAAGGGACCGTGATCCACACCCGGGAAGGGCACCGCCCCGACCTGTCCGACCTGCCCCCCAACAAGCGCTGGCGCAGCCGCCGGATCCACGCCGGCATCGGAGACCCGGGTCCCTGCGGCAAGATCCTGATCCGCGGCGAACCGGGCTGGGACATCATCCCCGAACTGAGTCCCCTCGCGGGCGAGCCCATCATCGACAAGCCCGGCAAGGGAAGCTTCTACGCCACCGACCTGGAACTGATCCTGCGCGTGCGGGGCGTCACCCACCTGATCCTCACCGGCATCACCACCGACGTCTGCGTCCACACCACCATGCGCGAAGCCAACGACCGCGGCTTCGAGTGCCTACTGGTGGAGGACGCCACCGGTGCCACCAAGCTGGAAAACCACCTGGCCGCGATCTCCATGGTCCACATGCAAGGCGGCGTCTTCGGAGCCACCGCGACGTCGAAGGCGGTGCTGCAGGGGATGCTGGCGGTGGGGTGAGGCGCCGCCCTCACCGCCCAGCGGCCGGCCCCGTCCCTGGAAAATATTCCGTATGCGTCTCCCCCGTGCGCCCGTAGTACAGCACCTTCTTCCCGAGGATCGAGACGTGGTACCCCGCGCATCCCGCCCGAACAACCTTGGAGCAGAATCCGGCGTAGGTGTAGCCCGGGGCACCGGTCTGCGCCTCGCGGATGGCCTCCCGAACAACAGAAGTTTCGAACCGCTCCCCCACCGGTAGCCCCACCGCATGCGCCTCCGTCACCAGAAACTGTCCATCCGGAAGGAAGAAGGTGCGGGTCGAGCGACGGTAATCGACATCGTATCCGTCGAATCCGGCATCCATCAGGGTCTTCACGATCTGCCCGAAGTTCATGGCACCGGTTTCAGAGGCCTCGGAGACGGTGTGCGCCAATTCTTTCCAGTTCGCATCCATGGTGTTGGTCCTTTGGTTGGTGAGGTTTCGTTTCTGGGGCAACGATTCCCCGTCATTCGACGGGCAAAGCGAACAGGCCATTCCTCTCGACGATTCCGCGCAGGATCCGGACGAGTGCAGTGCGTTCATCGGGCGGGAGGTGGTCGAAGAATTCGGCGTCGTTCTTGTCGGCCAGGGCCGCGAGTTTGGGAACCAGGGCGCAGCCCGACGGAGTGAGGCGCAGGGTCTGCGCCCGGCCATCCTCGGGGTTCGCGGTGCGGACCACCAAGTCCTTCCCGATCAGCCGGTCGGCGAGTTTGGTGATGGCTCCGCGGGTCATCCCCATGCGTTCCGCCACGCGGCTGGGGGCGACCTCGCCCGCGTCGAACAGGAGGCGCATCAGGACCCACTCCGCCACCGTCACCCCCAGCGCTTCCACCTTGCGCGCGAAGGCCTGCGAGACGTGGTTGGACACGAAACGCAGCCAATACCCCAGATGGTCGTTCAAATCCGATGCGTGCTGCTTGCGTGCCATGAAAGCCCCTTTGTTTCCTAGGAAACTACATCGAACTAGTTTCCAAGGCAACTATTTTCTTTGAAAACACCATCCCCGATCTTTCTGCATCCCATCCCATCCCACCTTACCCCGCCCAAGCTTTCCGTAATCCCCACCCACCCCACGCCGCCGCAGCGAGGCATAGCCGAGCGCCCGGCGAACACCGCGTACTGACCGAAGCGAGTCCAAACCAAAACCGGCAAGGGTCCAGGGGTCGAAGTTATTCGCAGGGCGTCCCAACGGCCATCGGCCCTTGCCGGCCGATGGAATCAAGCGGAAGGGACGCCCGGAGAGCCTGAGACCCCTGGCACGCGGGATTCCCAAGGGTCCTCGTGCAAGGACCCTTGGGCCGCCGGGGTCACGGGGGCCGCGGAAGGCCCCTGTGCATCAAGCGTAGCGCACCGCAAGGGCGAAGCCCGAGTCACCGCGCCGCGGCCGGCCCCGTCCCGAAAACGTCGAGAAGCCCAAGACATGAGCCTATAAAAGGTGTTACATTAATCTAGTGAAGTTCGTCTGGGTGTCGCAGAACCGGGAACATGCAACCAGGACCGGACATCTACCGGATGTGGATACATGGGAGCGGGTCTTCTTGGCTCCAGACGCCATCGAGTATCCATCGCCGACGAGTCCGTACCGATTCGTTCGCGAGGCGGAGATCGATG
>CAYXXL010000190.1:0-6169 GCA_964469025.1 uncultured Fibrobacteria bacterium | reverse complement strand
ATGGGGCACCCTCGGGAGGTCAGGTCGAGGTCGGGCCCAACTGGAGGACGGTGTCGCCTTGGACCACCGGCGCGTTCTGCAGGAAGGCGAACGACCCCGCGAACACCCCGGCCGGGCCCCGGTGCAGGATCACGCGCAAACTGTCGCCCAGTCGGTGGTGGATCTCGGCGCTGGTGGTGTCGGTGGCGATGTTGGGGTCGGTCACCGCGACCTGGAAGCGGCCGCTGTCTCCGGAGGCGGTGTCGGGAGACAACTTGATCCCCACCGGCGCCGGATGGAACAAGGGAAGGTAGGCGATGGCCGAATCGCGGTAGTCGCGGGGCATGTGGAAGACCCCCCGCAAGGTGTCCCACCCGTAACCGGTCTGCACGATCGCATCCGTGCGGATCGGCGGACCCTGGGACAGCACCCAGGAGTTGGTCGTGCCCAGTTCCGCCAGGATCGTGGTCGTGTCCGGGGTCATTTTCAGCACATCCTTGCCGGAATCCAGCGAAACGGAGGTCGAGAACGGCACGGGAAAGGCGAAGATCCCTTCGGGTCGCACGTCCAGCAGCATCCGGACGGAATTGTCGCGCTGGTCCGCGAAGGTCCGGGTGGTGTCGGTCGCGGGCCTCAAGCGCAACACCGTCGGAGCGTAGCAGGCCGCCATCAGGAGGGAGTCGGCTCCGGTCGGCGAGTAGGTCGTCGCGGAATCCGTGACGTCGATGGTCCACTTGGCGGTCACCACGGAATCCCCGGACCCGTTGTGGAGCACGTCTCGGAGTTCCAGCACGTTGTTTCCGGCGTTCAGGCCCACCAGCGAATCGAGCCGGAAGCGGTACCCTCCCCCCTCCTGCCCCGAGGCGACGGAGGTGGACACTTCGCCGTTGGTCAGATTTTGGATGCTCAGGGAGTCCGGGGTGCTCTTCTGGACAAGGAGGCCGAGAAGGCGTTCCATCACGTGGTTCAGGCTGTCCTTGTCCAGGGTCGGGATCCAGTAGTACGCCCCCCCGGTCGCGATGGCCAGGTTTTTCAGGTCCTTCCCCTGGGTGGTGTCGGGGGACAGCATGATGCCGTAGATGGGCGGCGAGGCCTTGTTGGGAAGAGTCCATGTCGTCCCCGTGGGAGACGTCACCTTGGCGCCGGCCAGAAGTTCCGCCTGGGCGGCACCGTAGTCGTTGGGAGCGCCGTCGGAGACCAGGATGATGGCCTTGCGGGAGTTGGGCGACGGGGGCATGGTCTGGGTGCCGGACGTCGCACCCTGGAGCAGCGCCCGGGCCCAGCCGATGGGATCGGCGTAGTTGGTGGTGTTCAGGTTCTGGAGCGACACCTGGCCCGCGAGCGAATCCGCGGACGCGGTGTCCCCGAGGCCGTAGAGCTTGGTGGAGGTGTAGTTGGTCCCGAAGGAGATCCACGCCGCCTCGGAGGTGGGCGCCAGTCGCGCCTGCTCGGCGATCGCCTCCTGCACCACGATCGCCCGCTGCTGGTAGGGGTCGCCCGAAGGCGTGCAGTGGACGATGGCCGAATCGTAGGTGGACGTCGGCAATTCCTGCACGGAATATCCCTTGTACGTGACCATGGGGAGGGTCCCTGGGTATTTCACTCCGGTGGGCGAGGTCCAGTCCTTGCAATCGTGGAAGTTGATGGTGTCGCTTCCGTGGGGCAGGATGAGGTTGCTGGTGTGGAAGGCCACCATGCTCCCCGACTGGTCTACGATGTAGGCGATGTCCGTCCCCGGAACCCCCACTCCACCGGACCCGCAGAGCACCAAGCCCTCCGGAGAGATCCGCGTGATGGAACTCGGAACCTTCAGGGTGGTGCCGTTCAGGGACCCGAGGTCCAAGCAGCCCGTGGAACCCATGAGGGAATCCGTCTGGAGATCGCACCTCCCGCCGGACACCAATGCGTAGCCGGACGTGTCCGTGGCGCAGGTCCCGATGGTCCCGGGATTGCCGGTCTTCACGGTCGGCGATCCTCCCGAGACGGAAGAGATCCACACCGTGTCGTACTTGTTGTAGGCGGCGAGGTTGATGGGAGAGCCGGAGCCCATCCCTCCGGATCCCCAGACGGTTGCCGTCCCGGAAGATTTCACCAGGATTCCGCTGGGCATGCTGGGAACGGCGAGCTGGTACCAGCCGCACTGGGAAGAAGGGGTCATGGTGACCCCGGTGGACAGCCCGTTGACATAGGCGACGGGGACCTGCGCTGGGGACTGGCCGTCCCAGGGGTTGAACACCAGGATGGTGTTGGCCGATAGGGCACGGCAGGCGAGGACCACCACCACTCCGCAAAGGCCAAGACTCGAGGATCGACGGTGGAGTTCCGGCACGGTGTGGTTCCTTTGTCAACAGGCGATATGGCATGAGCTGCCATCACCCGGTCACCGGGAACGTCCTCGCAGTGCCGGGCGAGCAGTCGCCATCCTCGACTCCTGTGCAAGGTGGGGTCCTTGCTGATCGGGCGCACCGGGAGTTTGAGAAGAAGTGTTGAAGAAAAGGCAATGGGCCAAGGAGCCATGCGCATCGAGCGCATGGACGAATTCTCCCGCCGCCCCCGATGCGGAGATCCAGGTGATAACATGGAGTCGATCCACCAGGGTGAGGGCGGATCCCACCAAAATCGCGCAGCGGCGGACGGCCCGATTGCCGATGATGGGATCCACGCCGGATTTGGATCCCCGTGCTTTTGGGGGGTATTGCCGGCTTCCGCTCAAAGATCACTGCCCGTCAGGACCTCTTTCGTTTTGGCCGGCCTGGCAACCGGAAACAGTCGGACATGCGCCTGCGGGACCCGGTTCGACCGCACGCAGGGCATCCAGTCTCTCGCGGCAGCGCGCAGCTTCTTCCGGATTTCGGCTGCGCCCCAGCCGGACCAGTTCTTCGAAGATGGCGGCATCGCGCGGTGTGAATCGGCACAGCCGAATGGTGGCCGCCAAGACCCGTGGGGGGAGGTGTCGCCTGCCTTGTAGGATGTGCGAAAGCTGGCCGGGATCGATTTCAAGTCGGGTCGCCATGAACCGGTAGGAGAAGCTGGGCTGCCCGGCGCGCCGGAATTCGTAGTAGCGTCGCAGGAATTCCCGATAGTCGGCGAAAGCGGCAAGGTCGGGAGCTTCGCCTTCTACCAGCGCAGCCATGGGACGCTCGTTTGGGTCTGCCGTTCCAGTTGGCTCCATTGGGTCGTCCGCCCGGTGTCGGAAAGCCGGATTTCGTCGAAGGCACCGAAGAACCCGACGCCACCGCGAACGACCTGGCGGGAAGCCAAGGGGTAGGTGACGGTGTTGCGCGGATAGACGGTGGTGTCCACCACCAGGCCGATGCGCTTGGAGGGCGCGTCGAACGTCGCCACGAGATGGGTCCAGGTCGACAGCGGAAGCGGAGTGGCGGTGACGATCTCGTCGGCGGTCTTGGCCCCGGACCAGACCCGGACGTACATGTCGTCCCGAACCGAGATCCCCCAGTTGGCGGAGTCTACCCCGTCCTTGAATCCGGCCAGGACCGTTTCGCCCGAGGGCTTCGAGTCCAGGCGCACCCACAGGGAAATGGTCCAGGAATTGGTTCCGCCCAACGCGACGGAGTCCGTCGACCAGCTTCCCGATCCAGCCAGGACCTGCGCGCCACCCACGGTTCCCGCTCCGCTCCGGGAGCCGGTCCACCGCAGGGCGATTCCCATCGAAGTCTCCCAGGTCGAGTCGCAGTGCCACCCGCCCAGGAAATGGGCACCGGGAGAGAAGACCTGCGGCATGTTCACGGGCGTCGGCACATGCCTTCCCCACAGGACGCGCAGAAGATGCTTGGCGGAACTTCCGTTGGCGGTATCCAGTTGGACCCAGGCCAGGGCGTGACCTGCCAGCGAGTCCCAGGTCAAAGTGTACGGGTAGGGAACACCCTGGCCGTTGTCGAAGCGCAGGCTCACCGGGTCGGTCGCCCGGACGTCGAGGACGGTGTCGAGCAGGACGGGAACGGGGAACAGGGGTTGGTCGCCCTGCACGTTGGCACCGGTGGCGGAAAGGTCGACGACCGCGGTGCGCGCGGAGGGCCACAGGCTGTAGTCCTCCTGTCCCCAGAGGGCGGAAAGCCATGTGCCCGTGGCCACCACCTCACCAGGATTGGCGTGGACCGCGACATCCTGGGTCGCGGAATCCGCTTGCAGATGCAGGCGCAGATGCCCGGATGGCAGGGGCCCGAAGAAGAACGAACCGGTGCTGTCCGCGACGGCGGAAAGGGTGGTGCCGCGCAGCCACACCCGGGTGTGTCCGAATCCCGCTCCCACGCTGCCGGTCACCCAGACGGGAGAGCGGAGCGTGTCCGTGTGGTTCACCCCGTCGGGAGCGCCGGTTCGCATGGACCAACCCGTCGAAGCTTGGGCCAGGACGGTCCAGCTCCCGGGGGGAACAACCAGGAACCAATGACCGGAGCTGTCGGTGCGCACCGAGTCCAAGACGGATCCGCTGTCCGCCCAGGATTGCGACGGGACCACCCTTACGGCGGCGGCGGCGACGGGACGGCCTTGTTCGTCGACGATCCGCCCATTGAGCGCATTGGGTACTTCCGAAGAGGTTCCGCCAGCCACCTGCTGGGGTTGTCCGCATCCCCAGGGAACCACCACCAGGGCCAATGCCAGCCATGACAACGATCGTTTCATTGCGACACCTGTGCGGGCTGCATTCCCACGGGAAACAGCTGGATGTTGAGCTGGAACACCCGGTCGGGGTCGTTTGTTCCCTGCGACAGGGACTGGACCTTCTGCCTCAGCTCGTGCGCGAGTTCGCGCAGGATCTCGAGACCGTTGGCATGCAAGGAGGCGGTGACGGCCGAGATGTCTCGGTCCGAGGCCGGGATGGTCTCGAGCGCCGCCTTGGCCAGGTCGATCGCTTGGCGGTGGAAGCCGCGCAAGACGGGGGCTGGAACGTCGGGACCTCCGGTCAGGTGGGATTCGGAGAGCCGGAGGTTTCCGTCGGCATCGCGCTCTGCCAGGCCCAAGTCCAGCAGCAGGTCCACGGACTGGCGTGCCTCGTCGGAAGTCACGGGAGGAATGCAGAGGGTCCCCAGGCCACCACCATCCCCGTTCACTTCAACCAAGCCCATCAGGGAGCGGATGACGGAATGGCGCCAATGCCCGTAGAACTCGGCCTGTACGCCATCCACGGGACGGACGGCCACTTTGCGCAACGCCGACAGCCTCTCGCGGCTGCGGGTCTTCTCCTCCGGCGACCTGGCCCGATCGCAGCGGAGGAGCTCCTCGAAGTAGGCGGTCGCACGACGGTCCATCTGGAAAATCTCGGCGATGGCAGGCACGTGGCGGAAAGGTAGCCGCGTCCGTCCCCGGACGATGAGTTGGAATTGGGCGGGGTCCAGCCCCAGGCGCAAGGCCAGCCCGCGCGATGTGATCCCCTCCGGGGTTTTGCGGCACAGCTCCAGCTGGTCCTGGAGATAGGCCCGCCAATCCTCGTGGGAGTAGACGAGATGCATCTGCACCCAAGGGTACCTCCTCGACCACCCCGCGACCCCTCGTCCGCGACCCGCTCCGTTGAAGGATGGTCAACAATCCGCGACAACGCTCGGAGAAACCCGCGGCGATGTCGGTGAACCTCGAACAGACGGGACCGACCGGCGACTCGCCGTGCTCACGGCCCGACTCCGCCCGCGTCGGAGCCATCCCGTCATCGCCTGATTTCCGTGGTGATCCCGGTTGTGCCTTCCCGCCGGAAGCGATAGACTGTCGACTCCGAGAAGGCACCACAAGACACGTTCGATTGAAATTCGCGGCTCGAAGGATCACACCATGCTACAGAATCTGTCCATCGGGAAACGCCTGTTCTTCGCGGCGGGCATCAACATCTTCCTGACCGCCCTGGTGGGCGGGATCGGCCTGCTCGCCATCGACTCCCTGAAAACCCGGGAGCAGGACCTGAACGACAACGTCATCATGGCCATGCTGGACATGCAACGATTCTCCGCGGCCCACGAAAATTCGCGCGTGGGGACATCCGATCTGGTCTCCTCCGCGGATTCCATCGGTTCAGGGAGGGAATACGCGAGGATCCTGGCCAATCGCGCGACCATGGACAGCGCCTCCAAGGCCTACATGGAAACCTATATAGACGCCGAAGACAGCACCAACTTCGCCGCACTCCGTCGGCAACGCGAACAATACGATCTCCTCCAGGACACCCTCTTCTCCCTGGTGCGTC
>CAYXXL010000189.1:2329-6197 GCA_964469025.1 uncultured Fibrobacteria bacterium | reverse complement strand
CCAGCGTCCAGGCGGCCCCACGGTCGATTCGACGCAGATCATCCACCAAGCTCAAGTTAGAACTCGGCTGATGATCCCGGGCGGGACCTACTTTTTACATCTTGGGATCCAGGAAGCCATCGTGCGGAAGACTCGCGATCGTCGTCCCCGCCTGCAAGTCGCGGTATCTTCGTCAAACTCTGGCTTCCATTGCGAACCAGACCTGCACGGATTTCATCCTATACGTGGGCGACGACGCGAGCCCCGATGAGCTCGGGAAAATGGTCGAGGAATTCTCGGAACGCCTGGAGATCGTCTACCGCAAGTTCGACCGGAACCTCGGGGCGACGGATCTTGTTGCCCAGTGGGAGCGGTGCGTTGACCTCGTGGGGGACGAGGAATGGATCTGGCTTTTCTCCGACGACGACGTCATGGGCCCCGATTGCGTCCAGAGCTTCCGCGATGCGCTGGAATCCGGAGTCCGTACGGATGTCTTCCACGTTCACATGGACATCGTGGATTCGGGTGGCCGGGTCATGAAACGATGCAGACCGTATCCCGGGATGCTTTCCGCGCCCGATTTCTTCTGCGAGCTCTTCCGAGGCCGGATTGACGCGCGGATGCCCGATTTCATCCTGAACAAAGCGAATTTCCAGCGACACGGCGGATTTGAACGTTTCGATCTCGCTTTCCGTTCGGACACCGCCACAGTCATGAAACTCGCCTTCGAGCGGGGAATCGCCGCGCTGCCAAGGTGCTCCATGCAGTGGAGGTCCAGCGGGGAAAACATCTCCTCGAACATGGACAGGACGCTGTCGCTGCGCAAGGTACGGGCCTCCGTCGACTTCTTCAACTGGGTGGAAACCTTCTTCCGGGAGCGAGGGATCCCATGCCCGATTCCGCCGTTGGGAAGGCTGCACATCGTATTGGAGAACGTCGCATTCCTGGTTCAGAGGTTCGGCCTCCGGGTGGCCACGAAGGAACTCGGGCGATTGGAATTCGTGCGCAGGCACAGGATCATCCTCCCCGCCTGTATCGCCTTCCTGCGATTCCAGGGCAGCTTCTACCCGAACCATCGCGGTCTTTAGTCGGATGCGCGCCCGGTGCGGCTCAAGCCTTCTCGGAAGCCTTGCGAACGATTTCCCACATTCGGCTTCGTGCCATGGCGGCATCCGGAATTTGTCCATCGTACAGCGTCATCTCCCATCGCTTGGCGAGAACGAGGAAATGGTAGGCGCTCGCCAGCCAGCTGAGCCAGAATCCTCTCCAGCCATCTCTCCAACCACCACCCTTGATCCATCGGCGCAGGAATACGCGTAGAGGATGCAAAAGATGCCAGGGCCGGGGGCGGAAATCCGCCGGAAAGCGGCTCTTGGCTTCTTCGGAGGCATACAAGCCGGTTTTCTCCCAGACCAGACCAAGTGAAGGGTTCGTGAAATGCAGAAGGCAAAGGAGAGGAAAACTTCCGGGAAGGCGTGCGATGCGTGCATCGGGAAGCGGGGCGTAGAACGTGTGGATTTTTCCGCGATACCCCCGTATGTCCATTTTCGAGCGCCTAAACAACCTTGGAGTCAATTCCGGGAAGCCATCGGCCGCCACCGAGAAGCCCGACAGGGATAGGTTGGCGCGGGGCAGATGGATCACGTCCGCGCGGTCGGAGTGGATCAATTCCGCGAGAGCGGTGAGAAGCCCCGGCGTGGGAATTTCATCGGCGTCCAAGACCAGGATCCAGTCGTTGCGCGCCGCCAGGATGCCCGGAGTTCGCGCCAGGTCGAAATTTCCGATGAGAGGATGGGGAATCACCTTCGCCCCCAGATTGCGCGCGATGTCGGCTGTGGCGTCCCGGCTCTGCATGTCCACCACGATCATCTCGTCCAACCATCCTGCGACGGAAGACAGACATTCGGCGATCAATGCCTCTTCGTTCCTGGCTAGGAGCAGCAGGGTGACGGGCATGCATTGGGCCGAACCTCGGCAGATCGTCTTTTCGAATGGTTCTTTGCCGTCGGGTTTGCCCATGGTCCCACAAAGCTATGCATTGGGTTTGGAGCGGATGACGTCCCCGACCGATCGCCCGAGGCAGAGGTTACATTGACGGCCCCTATGAGTCTCGACGGAACGCCGCTGATCCGCATCCGTGCGAAGGACCCCGGCTTCATCGAGACGGTGGGGGAGCTTCTCGTTACCCGCGAGTTGCTGTTGGTGCTGGTGGTGCGCCAGATCAAGATGCGCTACGCCCAGACCGCCTTCGGGACCTTCTGGATCGTGATCCAGCCCTTGCTCTCCGCAGTCCTCTACACCCTGGTCTTCGGGTTGTTCGTGAAGGTGCCGACGGCGGGAGTCCCCTACGTCCTGTTCTCCTATTCCGGAATGGTCGTCTGGACCGTTTTCTCCCAAGGTTTCGACAGGGCGGGCATCAGCCTGGTCCAGGACGAGCGTCTCATCACCAAGACCTACTTTCCCCGGCTCCATCTGCCCATTTCAGCCGCTCTCTCCGTCGCGCCGGACCTCGCGATCTCCACGGCTTTGCTCCTGCCCGTCGCTTGGATCCTCGGCTTTCCCCCGCAGCTGCGCCTCCTTTGGGCGTTGCCCGCCATCGCCGTGCCCCTGCTACTCGCCACGGGTGCGGGATCCTTGGTCGCCAGTTTGAACATCCGATGGAGGGATCTGCGGCAAGCCGCCCCCTTCCTCGTCCAGATCTTCGTGTGGGCCACACCCGTCGCCTACCCCCTGGAGGTTGTCCCCGGAAAATGGCGAGACGTCCTACTCTTCGGGAACCCCATGACCGCACCGGTCCTGGTCTTTCGCCACGCGGTGGTTGGAACCCCGCTGCCGTCCCTCTCGGCCATCTGGGTTTCCCTCGGTTCCAGCCTGCTGCTGCTGCTGTTCGGCACCATGGTCTTCCGCTCCGTCGAGAAGACATTCGCGGACTACATCTGATGGAATCCGCGATTTCCGTCAGTGGGCTCGCAAAACGATATCGCATCCGGCGCAACGCCAATGGGAAGTACGGCACGGACCTCGCCGACGATCTCGCGGCAAGACTCGTGGATTTGGCCCGTGGCCGGTGGCGCAAGGTGGAATACGACGACTTTTGGGCGTTGAGAGAGGTCGATTTCCACGTCGCCGGTGGCGAAGTGCTGGGATTGGTGGGGCGCAACGGGGCGGGAAAGTCGACGCTCCTGAAGATCCTCGCGCGGGTCGTTCGGCCGACTTCTGGGGAAGCGCTGCTGCGCGGGCGCGTGGGGTCGCTTCTGGAAGTGGGAACAGGCTTCCACCAGGATCTGACCGGTCGCGAGAACGTCTATCTGGCAGGTGCAATTCTCGGCTTGACACGCCGGGAGATCCAATCGCGGTTCGAGGAAATCGTCGAATTCTCCGGCGTGACGAAGTTTCTGGACACACCCGTCAAGCGGTACTCCAGCGGCATGTACGCCCGGCTGGCATTCGCGGTGGCCGCCCACTTGGAGGCCGACATCCTCTTGGTGGACGAGGTTCTTGCCGTGGGCGACTCCGCCTTCCAGAGAAAGTGCCTCGGGAAGATGGGCGATGTCGCGAAACAGGGGCGCACGGTGGTGTTCGTGAGCCATTCCATGCAGTCCGTCCAGTCGCTTTGCACCCGTTGCCTCTGGCTCCAGGATGGCGCCATCCGCATGGACGGCACGGCCAGGGAGGTCGCGGACGCCTATTTCGGTTCCAATTCCGAGACGTGCACCCAGATGACCTGGGCCGAACCTGCCTCCGCTCCCGGGGACCGGGAGTTCAAACTGCGCTCGGTTTCCGTCCGCACATCGGAGGGGCAGGGAAGCGACGAGCCCACGACGTCCGAACCCATCGATCTCATCTTCGAGTTCTGGAACCTCAAGGATGGCAATCCCATCGCGTTGCA
>CAYXXL010000189.1:0-2319 GCA_964469025.1 uncultured Fibrobacteria bacterium | reverse complement strand
TCTGTTCCGGATGATCGCTTCCCCCGACCTTCCGGCGGGAGGCCAACCCCTGGCCAAGGGTGTCTGGAGAGCCCGGTGCCGGATCCCCGGGCACTTCCTGAACCGAGGATTCCACCGGGTCCAACTCCAGGTTTCCCACGGTCGCCAAGAGGTCTTCCTGACCCTGGACAACCTCCTGCGCTTCGAGATGCGGGAGGACCGGGACGACCGCTCGTGGGCCGGATACTGGCCCGGAGCGATCCTGCCGAGTCTGGAGTGGAGCGTCGTTTCGGCCTAGCTCAGCCAGTTCATGACCTACAGGAGTTGACCATGGCGTGTATGGCAAGCGGGCGAGAGACATCCCCGGCGAGAACATGGAAGGTCCCCAGCGACACGGAAAGTCGGGAATATTTCGTCGATTTCTGTCCTTGCGGCCTGGGTTCCACCCGCAGCGACAGGATCGAGTACGATGCATCCCGCGCCAACCATGCGATGTACGACAACGTGGAAGATCGGATCGTCGTCTATTTCCACCAGATGCGCGGCCACCTGACAGCCCGATTCCTGGACACCTTGCGGATCCTGCGCGAATTCTGGAATGGAGGGACAAGGTATCTCGAAGTGGGTTCCAACATCGGATTCGCGACTTCCATCGCACGACGCGGGGGATTCGATGTGCATGCATGCGAACTAAACGATTCGTGTCGCGAAGCATCCCGGGCCATCTTCGGATTCCCTGTGGACCGGGATTTCCTTGAAATGGATGGACCCTGCGACGTGGTCGTGATGTGCGACGTCTTGGAGCATTTCCCGAATCCTCCGGCGGCGCTGGAGCATGCTTTCCGGGTGCTCTCGCCCGGGGGGATCCTGTTTGTCCAGCTTCCCAACCACGAGGGAGTCCAGGCGCGGAAGGCCGGACCGCATTGAAATTCTTCTGCGTTCCCGACCACACCTTCCACTTCACCCGGGATTCCCTTTCCTCGCTCGCTATTCGAGTCGGATTCAAGCCGGTCTGGTCGAGAAGGTTGGATTCATCGAGGAAAATCCTGTGTGGAACCTCCTTCCCGGGCCGATACGCAGGACGATCCTGCGCTACCTCAACGCATTCGAACCCATCGGGTTCGTCCCGGAAAAAGGGACTCGGGGAACGCTATTGCAGATGGTGTTGCGAAAGGACTGAACCGCTCCTCACCGCCGCTTGCGGAACCTTCCGCCGTCGCGACCGCCGCCGCCGGAGCGGGGTCCGCCGTGTCCGCCGCCGCCGCCGTGCCGGGGGGCGCGTTCGAAGCGCTCGCCCGCTCCCTCGTCCACGCCGATGGCGGACAATTCCTGGCCGGTGAGGCTCGCGTCCTTCTGGCCGTAGAACTCCTGGCGGTAGAGCTGGGAGAGGAGCAGGGCCAGGCCCATGCGGGTGCCCTCTTCCTGCACCAGAGCGGGGAGGCTCTCGGCGAGCTTCTCGGCGGAACGGCGCACGGCGCGGGAGCTGTCGCGCTCGGCGCGTTCCAGCATGGCCACGCAGCGCTCCAGCAGGATGTCCGCGGAGGAGTTTGCCTTCTGTGCCGGGACCTTCTCGAAGCGCAGGTCGAAACGGCGCCCGATGGCCTTGACCGCGAGCTCTTCCAGCTCCGACACCACCGACCAGGCGACTCCGGTCTTGCCCGCGCGGGCGGTGCGGCCGGCGCGGTGCACGTACACGTCCGGTTCCATGGGCATCTCGTACTGGATGACGCAGGGGATGTCTGTGACGTCGATGCCGCGGGCGGCCACGTCCGTGGTGACCAAGTAGCGAGTCTGGCGGGTGCGGAAGCGGTTCATCACCTTCTCGCGGGCCACCTGGCTCATGTCGCCGGAGAACGGTTCCGCGGAAAGTCCCCACGACTTCAGGTAGTCGGAGAGGTAGGCCACGTCGCGGCGGGTGTTGCAGAAGATGAAGGCCATCTCGGGGTGGTCGTGCTCCAGGATGTCTAGGACGGCCTTGTCCTTGGCGAGCTTGTCGACCACCACGTAGCGGTGGGAGATCGCGTCCACCGAACGCTTCTTCTGGGAGAGCGATAGGAACTTGGGGTTGCGCAGGAACTCGCGGGCCAGGTGCTTGACGTTTTCCGTGATGGTCGCGGAGAACATGTAGGTGCAGCGGTCGTGCGGGAGCATGCCCTTGATGCGGGCCATGTCCGGGTAGAAGCCCATGGAGAGCATCTCGTCGGCTTCGTCCAGCACCAGGTCGCGGACCGAACGGGGATTGAAGTGCCCCTTCTGGAGCATGTCGATCACGCGACCGGGGGTCCCGATCACGATGTGGCTGGTCTTGAGCCCCTCGATCTGCTTCTCGTACCCCACGCC
>CAYXXL010000188.1:0-6211 GCA_964469025.1 uncultured Fibrobacteria bacterium | reverse complement strand
AGGGAGATCGGGATGGTAGCAGAAGTGGGGCGTTTCGATCCCGATGGTCTTGAGCGCTTCGACAAGGTTCGTTCCTTCGGGCACCTTGGCCTCGACCCCGTCGACCACGATGGTCACGACCTTGGAATCGGAGGCGGGCAGCACGGGCCAGTTGTAGGAGTTGCTCATTACCAGAACGCTCCCGGACGGAAATCGGAGGTGACGCGGGGATCGGCATGCCCCGCGTTGGAGCCGAGCAGTGCGTCGAACTCCGGACGGAACTTGCCGATGAAGTTCTCGATGGGCCAGGCGTCGGCGATGGCCAGGGGGCAGATGGTGGTGTAGCTGAAGTTCGCGGCCAGGTCCAGCATGGTGTCCAGGTCGCCGTCGCGACCCTCGCCCCGCACGACGGCCTTCAGGATGCGGTCGGCGAAGCCGGTCCCTTCGCGGCAGGGGGTGCACTGCCCGCACGATTCGTGGGCGTAGAAGCGGGTGAGCGAGGCCAGCATCCCCACGGCGCTGCGGGTGTCGTTGAAGGCGATCACGGCGCCGGAACCAAGCATGCTCTTCAGGCTCGCGAGGCTCTCGTAGTCCATGTTGGCCTTGGCGGATTCCTCGGCGGTGAGCACGGGGGCGGACGACCCGCCGGGAATGACTCCCTTGAGAGTCCCCAGCACGCCCTGGCACCACTGCGGCGAGTTCAGAAACTCCAACAGCGGCGTTCCCAGCGGGATCTCGTAGACGCCGGGGCGCTTCACGTCGCCGGACACCGAGAACACCTTGGTGCCGCCGGATTTGGCCGTCCCCAGGGCCTGGTAGGCGGCCGGGCCGTTCTCCAGGATCCAGGGGAGGGCCATGAGCGTCTCCACGTTGTTCACGCAGGTGGGCGAGGCCCAGGCTCCGGACACCGCCGGGAACGGGGGCTTCAGCCGAGGCTGGCCCTTGTAGCCTTCCAGGCTGTTGATCAGCGCGGTCTCCTCGCCGCAGATGTAGGCACCGGCCCCGCGGTGCACGAAGATGTCCAGGCTGTAGCCGGAGCCTTGGATGTTCTGGCCCAGGAGCCCGGCGTCGTAGGCCTGCTTCAAGGCGGCGTTCAGGGTCTCTATGGCCTTCAGGAATTCGCCGCGGACGTAGATGTAGGCGGACCGGACTCCCAGGGCCCAGCCGCAGATGATCATGCCCTCGATCAGGCGATGCGGGTCTTCCAGCATCAGGACATGGTCCTTGAACGTGCCGGGTTCGCCTTCGTCCGCGTTGACCACCAGGTACACCGGCTTGGGCGAGTTGCGGGGCACGAAGGACCACTTCATGCCGGTGGGGAATCCCGCCCCGCCGCGGCCGCGCAGGCCGGAGCGCGTCACCAGGTCGATGAGCTCGAACTGGGAAAGGTCGAAGAGCTTGGGCCCCAGGCAGGAGTAGCCGCCCAAGGACTTGTAGACGGAAAGGTCGGCGGCCCCCTTGCCGAAATTCTGGGTGACGGTGAGGGTCGCCATCTAGGCCTCCACCTTCACGACGTTGGACGGTTTGGCTCGGCGGTCTCCGGACTGTGCCACGATGCGGATCTCGGTTCCTGCGACCAGATCGCCGGTCCAATCCTTGTCCTTGCCCGGAATGGTCGCCAGGACTTCGAAATCCTTGGAACCCGAACGGGTCTCCAGGTGGAGCAGGGAGGATTCCGGTGCCGCGCGCCAAGCGAGCTTCACCTGGCCGCTTTCCGTCCTGGTCGCCGCCAAGCCAAGGGCGGGAGGAGCGGGAGCGTACCCTTGCTTCTGCGGCTCGCTGGAAGCGGCCACGGCTCCGGGGTGCCCATGGGTCTCGAAGAGACCGCCGAGCGCGTCGCGAGCCGGCTCGGAAGGGAGTTCCGAGGCGCGCTTGCGGCACCAGGCCACGATCCGGTCGAACCGCTCCGCGGTCAGCGCCACGCCCTCGGGCATGGCGAGCTCGCCGTCCACCGCATCGGTCGCGAAATCGTCGTTGATCTGGAGCACCGGACCGTTGCCGCAGGCACCAAGGCATTCCACGCGCAGGAGGGTGAACAGGCCGTCCTCGGTGGTTCCACCGTGGCTGGAGACGCCCAGGGTCTCCTCGGCGTGGGCGATGATCCCTTCCGCCCCCAGGATGTGGCAGGACACGTTCTGGCAGATCTGCACGAAGAAGCGTCCCGTGGGCTCCTTCTTGTACATGGTATAGAAGAGGCTCACGCCGTAGGCGTGCACGGGACTGACCTTGCATTTTGCCGCCGCCCACCGGATGGCCTCCTGGGGAAGCCATCCCAGCGTCTCCTGGGCGATCCAAAGGACAGGCAGCAGGGCGGCCTTCGGGACGGGATAGCGGCGCACGAGCTCCTCGACCTTGGAGAGCACCTTCGGCGTCTCCAGTTTCGGAAGGATCTCCGAGGCGTGGGGTTGGTCGACCTTGGTGTGGCAGTGGCTCATGGGTCCCCTAGCGATCCAGTTCGCCGGCGATGATGTTGAGGCTGGAAAGGCAGGCGATGGCGTCGGCCACGAGGCTTCCCTCCACGAGATCCGCGTAGGCCGCGAACTGGGTGAAGCAGGGGGGGCGCACCTTGATCTTCCAAGGCCTTCCGGTGCCGTCCGACACGACCAGGAACCCCAGTTCCCCGTTGGCCGCCTCGATGGAGCCGTAGAATTCGCCGGCGGGAGCGCGGACGCCCTCGTACACCAGCTTGAACTGGTTGATCAGGGCTTCCATGTCGTGGTAGGTCTTGTCGTGGCCCGGCAGCGAAAGGCGCGCGTCCGGCGTGTTCACGGGACCGGGTTCCAGGCGCGAGAGCGCCTGGCGGCAGATGGAGAGCGACTCGCGCATCTCGTACATGCGCACCAGGAGGCGGTCGTAGGTGTCGCCGGTGGAACCCACCACGGTCTGGAAGTCGTAGGTCTCGTAGCCAAGGTAGGGATCGTCCTTGCGAAGGTCCCGGTCCACTCCGGTGGCGCGCAGGCACGGACCGGTCCACCCCCAGCCCACGGCCTGTTCGGCGGAGATGGGGCAGCAGCCGCGCGTGCGGTCGATGAAGATCCGGTTGTGCTCCAGCAGCCTGAACGCGTCGTCCAACCCCTTCTCGATCTTGGGCAGCACCGCCCGAACGTCGTCCTCGAAGCCTTCGTAGGTGTCGCGGTAGAGCCCCCCGATGCGGGTGAAGGCGTTGGTGAGCCGCGCGCCGGAAAGCTTCTCCCAGATGGCGTACACGTCTTCCCGGGGGTTGAACAGGTACCAGTAGTTGGTGAGCGCGCCCAGGTCCACGGCGGCGGCGGCGATGCACACCTGGTGGTCGATGAGGCGCGACAGCTCGGAGAGCAGGACGCGCAGGACGGTGGCGCGCTCGGGGATCTCCACCTCGAACATCCTCTCCACGGTGTGGGAGAAGCCGATGTTGTTCAGGATGGCCGAGCAGTAGTTGAGCCGGTCAGTGTAGGGCAGCACCTGCTGGTAGGTGCCCTGTTCGACCATCTTCTCGAACCCGCGGTGCAGGTATCCGATTTCCGTCGCGGCGGCGCGGATCATCTCGCCGTCCAGGGCGACGAAGGCGCGCAGCGCCCCGTGGGTGGCGGGGTGTGAGGGGCCGATGTTCACGGTGAGAAGGTCGATCTTCTCGCCCTCCTGGTTCCTGACCTTCACGTCGCCTTCTCCACGTAGTTGACCTTCTCCACCGCAGGCTTGCCCAGGAGGTCGGTTTCCTCCACCGAGGGCGAATTCGCCGCCACGTGCTCCAGCACCTGGAACCCCCTGGCCTCCAAACGGGCCTCCAGCGGAAGGATCATGGGATCGTTGGTGGAAAGCCACTGGCGCTTGCGGACCGGGTAGTCCTTGCGCAGCGGATGGCCCACGAACTCCACGTGGTTCAGCAGCCGGCGCAGGTCCGGGTGCCCCTCGAAGACGATCCCGTACTGGTCCCAGGTCTCGCGCTCCTGCCAGTCGGCGATGCGGTAGAGGTCGTGGACGGAGGGCACCACGGGATCTTCCTCCTCCACCCACACCTTCAAGCGCAACCGGTTGGAGCCGAAGCGCTGGCTGCGGAGGTTGTAGACCACTCCGAAACGGGCGCCGTCGTGGCCGGGATAGCCCAGGTAGTCGATGGCGGTGATGTCCAGCATCAGGTCCATGAGACAGGAGGGGTCGTCGCGAAGGAACCGGACCGCTCCGCGCAGGTGCCGGGCCGGGACCACGGCGGTGAGCCCCCAACGGTCGCGGGGGTCCAGGGCGGCTTCGAACCGGCTCCGGAGAGACTCGAACGCCCTGGTCTCGAACTCCTTGCGGCCCTCCGCGCTGGCCGGGGTCAGGACCTTGTCCAGGTCCACGGGCTGGAAGGTCATCCGATCTGGATCCTCTCGTGGGAGCGGTTGGCTCGATCGCTCATGTACGATGCGTCCTGGATCTTCTGCTGGAGCTGCAGGATCGCGTCGATGTAGGCCTCGGGCCGGGGAGGGCAACCGGCCACGTACACGTCCACCGGGATGACCTCGTCGATGCCGGGAAGGGTGCAGTAGCAGTCGTAGAAGCCCCCCGTGCTGGCGCAGGCCCCGATCGAAAGGACCCATCGCGGCTCCATCATCTGCTCCCAGATCCGCCGCAGGATGGGGGCCTGCTTGTAGGTGATGGTTCCCGCCACCACGAGAAGGTCGGAGTGGCGCGGGGAGAAGCGGATGAATTCCGCCCCGAAACGGGCGATGTCGTATTTGGAGCCCGCGAGCGCCATGAATTCGATCGCGCAGCAGGCGGTCCCGAACGTGAACGGCCACAGCGAGTTCTTGCGTCCCCAGCCCACCACGGCGTCGATGGTGGTGGTCACGAAACCCTGGTTGAGCCCGGCGTCCTGGTGCAACGCCCCGATCGGGGGTTCCGGAGAGCCGACGGAAGTCACCGGAGGTGCCGCAGTCGTTTCAGCGCCCATGTATCGGCCTCCTTTCGTTGAGGGCGGAAAATTAGCAATCCCCGGAAGGCCCTTCCACCTGGATTTCGCCGGGAATGCGTCGTCTTCGGCCCCGATTGGACGGAATCCGTCCACACCGGTCGCCGGGACCCGCGCCGAGCGGGGGAACGACCGTTTCAGCCCGGCTTGCGGGTCAGGACGCAGATTTCGGTGTAGCCCGAAGGCAGGATGGATTTCTTCCACGCCGGCTCGAACGAAACCTTGGCCAGCTTCATGACGAACCCGTTGAAGGAAAATGGGTCCAGTCCGAATTCCTCCTCCACCGCGAAGCCTTCCCGGCGCACCACCTTCCGCAGGCCTCGGCGGGTGTACGCCTTTTCGTAGCCGTGGATCCAATTGCCCAGGTGCATGAGTTGGTAGACCTGCCAGAGCGACCACTTGGCGGGGACGAAGGTGGCCATGAGGCCTCCCGGGCGCAGCAGCCGGAACATCTCGCGCACGAAGGGTCCTTCGTCGCGGAAATGCTCCATGAGTCCGGAGGAGTAGATGAAATCGAAATGTCCGTCCGGGAGCCCTGTGGCCTGGCAATCCGCCCTGTGGACCTCGTCGACCGCGCCGCGGATGCGCTCCACCGAAATCTCGGAAAAATCCAGGGCGTGGCTCTCGATGTCGGTGCGGTCCTCCCGGAGCTTGCGGATGTTGGAACCGAATCCGCATCCGATCTCCACCACCCTCTTGCGCCCTTCGCCCAGGGAGTCGATCCACCCCATCAGCTTGCGGTGGCGTTCCCCGATCATCCAGCGTTCGGCCTTGGAGATGCTGTACTGCTTCCAGTAGTCGTCCCAGCTCATCATGGTCGTGGTCCTCTCACAGGTAGTGCACCCCGACGGCGCGGCGGACGGAGTCCAGGATGGGGAAGTGGATGGCGCGGGCCTTCTCCGCACCCCGGGCCAGGGTCCGGCGCAGGCCGTCCGTGTCGCCGGCGATCTCTTCGCGGCGCGCGCGCAGCGGCGCGAAGTGGTCCAGGTAGGCTTGCACCAGCTCCTTCTTCGCGTGGCCCCAGCCGTAGCCGCCGGCCCGGAGCTTCCGGTCCATCTCCACCACGGCTTCGGGGGAGGCGACGTGGCGGTACCACGAGAAGACCGGGTTGGCCTCGGGATCCTTGGGCTCCTCCAGCGGGGTGCTGTCGGTGGCGATCGCCATGATCCGCCTCTTCACCTCGGCCGAATCGGCGAAGATCCCCAGGGTGTTGCCGTAGGATTTGGACATCTTCTGTCCATCCAATCCTTGCACGATCGCGACGTCCGCTCCGATCTCGGGTTCGGGGCTGACCAGGATCTGGCC
>CAYXXL010000187.1:0-6251 GCA_964469025.1 uncultured Fibrobacteria bacterium | reverse complement strand
CCTTGAGACCCGCGCCGGTGACGCCCTTGCCTCCCCGACCCTGGGCTCGGTACTCCGTGAGCGGTTGGCGTTTCACGTATCCGCCGTGGGTGACCGTCACCACCATGGGCTCGTCGGCCACGAGATCCTCCATGGAGACCTCGTCCGAGGCGTCAACGATTTCCGTCCTGCGGTCGTCGCCGATCTCCTCGACCACCTTGGTCAGCTCGTCGGACACGATCTGTTCGCGCAGCTTGCGGTCTGCCAGGACGGATTCCAGGTACTCGATCCTCCGTACCAGTTCCGCGTGCTCGTTCTGGATCTTGTCGCGCTCGAGGCCCGTCAGGCGGCGCAGCTGCAGTTCCAGGATCGCCTGCGCCTGGATCTCGGTGAACCCGAAGGCCTCCATCAGGCCCGTGCGGGCGTCGTCCGTGGTGGTGGAATTGCGGATCAGGCGGATCACTTCGTCCAGGTGGTCCAGCGCCTTGAGGTAGCCTTCCAGGATGTGGGCGCGATCCTTCGCCTTGCGAAGATCGTACTCGGCTCGGCGCCGGACGACATCCAGCCGGTGTTCCAGGTAGTGGAAGATGAGCTGTTTCAGGTTCAGCACCCTGGGCTGGCCGTCGACCAGCGCCAGGTTGATGATGTGGAAGGGATCCTGGAGCTGGGTCTTCTTGAACAGGTGGTTCAGGACGATGTCGGGGTGGGAGTCGCGGCGGATCTCCACCACGACGCGCATGCCGTCGCGGTCTGACTCGTCGCGCAGGTCGGCGATGCCTTCGATGGACTTGTCGCGCACGAGCTCGGCGATCTTCTCCAGGAGCTTCGCCTTGTTCACCATGTAGGGGATCTCGGTGAAGATGATCGCCTGGCGGTTTCCGACTTCCTCGAAGTGGTGGCGCGCGCGCACCACCACCTTGCCGCGGCCCGTGAGCATCGCGTCGCGCAGGCCCATGCGACCGTAGATGATGCCGCCGGTGGGGAAGTCCGGCCCCTTCACGTACTGGAGCAGCGCCTCCACGCCGATTTCCGGATCTTCCAGCACCGCCTTGCACGCCGCAACGATCTCGCGGAGGTTGTGCGGCGGCATGTTGGTGGCCATGCCCACGGCGATGCCTGTGGCGCCGTTGATCAGCAAGTTGGGAATGGCCGAGGGGAGCACGGACGGCTCCTTGAGCGATTCGTCGTAGTTGTCGGCGAAGTCCACCGTCTCGCGGTCCAGGTCCTGGAGCATGAGCTCGGCTGCGCGGCGCATGCGGGCCTCGGTGTAGCGCATGGCGGCCGGAGAATCCCCGTCCACGGAACCGAAGTTTCCCTGGCCCATCACCAGCATGTAGCGCAGCGAGAAATCCTGGGCCATGCGCACCAGGGAGTCGTAGACCGCCACGTCGCCGTGGGGGTGGTACTTCCCGATGACGTCGCCCACGATGCGGGCGGATTTCTTGTAGGGCTTGTCGTGGTTGAGCGAGAGCTCGTCCATGGCGAACAGGACGCGCCTGTGCACGGGCTTGAGGCCGTCCCGGACGTCCGGAAGCGCACGGGCCACGATCACGCTCATGGAATAGCGCAAATAGGACTGGCTGAGTTCCCTGTCGATGGCGACGGGCAGGACGCGACCGATGCTCGTCTCCATCGGCTGTGGCTGAGATTCAGGCGAGTCCGGCGTTTGTTCGTCGTTCATGGTGCTCCCGTTTGGATGCTCGAGGGCGGGACCCAGTCCAGCCGTTCGAGGAGGTCGTTGTCGGTCGCGTCGGCGCGTTGAGGCACCATCGCGGGATGGCCCCGCCGCAACCAGTCGTCGTCCGAACCGGGCTCGACCCTTTCCGGATCCTTGCTTCCCTCCAGTTGCCAATATCCGTCGCCCCGGTCCAGGTAGCGGTCGCGGAACATGGCGTTGGAGCCCGGGCAGAGCCTGACATCTCCCCATCGGCCGGGAGGATGGGAGGGGAAGTTCACGTTCCAGAAGGTCCCCGGAGGCATGGGGGGAAGACCATATTCCAGAAGTCGGGCAGCCCAGTCGGCGATGGCGGCATAGTGGGCGTCGTCCAGCCCCAGACTGGAGAGAGCCACGGCCGGCAGGCCCCACAGGGCGGCTTCGCGGGCGCAGGCGACGGTCCCGGAATAGGGTGCGCAGACCCCGGCGTTCTCCCCGGGGTTGATGCCTGCCAACACCACGTCGGGCCGATGGAAACCGTTACAGACGGCGTATTTGACCGCATCGGAGGGGAGCCCCCCCACCAGAAGGGCGGGCACCTCGAAAAGTTCCGTCCGCAGCACCGAGATCGGGGACAGGAAGGTGAAGCCGTGGCCGGTTCCAGAGCGCTGCGAGGAGGGCACCGAGATGGAAACCTCGAACAGGTCCCGGAGGGCCAAGACGAGCGGCTTCAGGGCAGGGCTGTCGGGACCGTCGTCGTTGACGACCAGTACCTTCAACCGAGCACTCCGATGGGCGTTGTCTGCTGGAACGCGGCGATCCTTGGGCAAGCGCGCAAAGGTAGAACCTTCAGTACCCCCCACACCGACCCCGAAGCGTGGGATGGCGAGGGAGCTTCATGCGTGGATGGACAGGTCCGGTTCGGGTTCCTACCTTGGCACCCTGTCGGCGGTATAGCTCAGTTGGTTAGAGCGAGGGAATCATAATCCCTGCGTCCGCGGTTCAAGTCCGTGTACCGCCATTCGGTTCAATTTTGACAAAAATTGTTTTCACCGCGGTTCCTCCTCCTGATCGCGATCGTGCTTCGGTGCCTCCCCGAAAGACAACGAGTCGGGGGTGCCCAATGGTCGGCCACGGTCCATCCTAGCGGGTCCTCGTCTGAAGCGTCTCCACAAAACCTCGCAACAATGTGGATATCACACCAAAAACAGCAAACTTATCCACGTTTGTGTTGTGGTGAAAAGGAGGAAAACAAATAAAATCAAGTTTTGTGTTGATAAATATGGTTTTCCGCATCTTTCAAAACAGTGTGGATAAGCGATTTCAGCTTAATTTTTGCGTATGCCTGCCTATCCACAAGCAAAGGATAAATACAATATTTATTTCCTAATCATATCATGAATGATGGTTAAACCAGCGGAAAAACAACTTGGTTTAGATAGGATTGATATGACTATGTTTTCTCCTTGAAGATCAAAGAGAAATCCGGGTTGCACCAAAACTCCCTTCGAGAGAAGATCCCAACATATTTTATTTTCATTCAAATTTCCCAACCGCAGAATTCGAGACCACCCTCCCCCCGAAGGAAGCACATCGAAAACATCTTCCGAAAAATTTGAAAGAAAATCGAGATTTCGTAAACACCGCATTTGGATTGGTGTACGAAGAAGTTTTTCCATGCCCAACAGTTCATCAAGAGCGATTTGTACAGGTGTGGATGCGGAAAGAAGACTGTCGTTGAGACGACTCAGGCGCTCCAGAGCGTTTTCCAACAGGTTTTGTGGGCCTGAGGCATGGATCCAACCCAACTTCAATTGGGGAAGTCCCAAGGATTTCGATAGCCCACCAAGAACGAAGACCAATGTGCAATCCTCGCCATGCAAGGACAGGAAACCTTCCTTGTGAAGATCTTCGGAAAAAACTTCGTCGCAAATCAATGGCTTGCCATGGGTCCTGCACAAGGACAAGACCTTTTTCCGTTCCATTGTCGTCAACCACCAGCCCGTGGGATTGCCAGGTTGGATCAAGACGAGGGCCCGAACTGTTGGATCTCTCAGATGCTTCTCGACCCAACCGATATCGAGTTGCCATCTCGAATCGGCGAAATGCAACGGAACATCGACAAGACCCAGGCCACCATGCCTCGCCAAATCATCCAGAAGCGGATAGCTGGGTCGGCAAACGGCGAGCCGTTCTCCAGGATTCGCTAGAAGCTGAAAAAGCAGGGAATAGGCTTCGCTCGAGCTGGCGCAGAGAATCCAATGGTCCGGACTGCCGCCGAATCTGCGCGACAGCGCCTCACGGGCCGAAAAAAGGCCGGTGGGTTGGGGATCGTAGTGGCGCCCCGCCTCCCCGGCGAGCAGCGAAAGGGCCTGGCGTTCCAGGTCCGCCCGTTCCTCCCATCCGGTCGGGTCGGTGCAAGTGAGGTCGAAGAGTATCCTCCCGGTTCGACGGTGCTCCTCCATCGCCAGCACCAGGGAGGAAGGGGACCCCGCGGGATTGCCGCTGCGCCGGGAGAATGCGATCGATGGCACTTCCGACATGTCGGCTCCGCTCAAACCTTGGCCAGGCAACGGTGCAGGAGCCGGGCGATGTCCCCCGTCTGGAAGGGCTTTGGGATGAAGGCGGCGATGTGGCTTGGAGCGGGATCTTCCCCTTCTTCGAAGGCTTCGTAGCCGCTGGTGAGAAGCACGGGGAGGTTCGGTCGGATCCTGTGGATTTCCAGGGCCAGCTCCTTCCCGGTCAAACCGGGCATCGTGAAGTCGGAGATCACCGCCGACCACGACGCCGGATCGCGACGAAATTCGTCCAATGCCTTGTTCGGATTGGAATAGGCCACGCAGTCGTAGCCGAGGATCTGCAGCAGATGGGACAGGATTTCCGCGATGGCGGGTTCGTCGTCCACCACCAGGATCCGTTCACCGCGACCGCGAGGCATGCCGTCCGTCTCCGGGGATCGATCTTCCTGGCCTGGAGCCTGGACGGGGAGCAGGATGGTGAACGTGGTCCCCCGGCCCAGCGCGCTGCGGACCTCGATGGTGCCGCGGTGGTTGCGCACGATTCCATGGACCACGGAAAGCCCCAGTCCCGTCCCCTTGTCGGGTCCCTTGGTCGTGAAGAAGGGTTCGAAGATCCTCGGAAGGGAACCGGCGGGGATGCCCGTGCCGGTATCCGACACCTCCAACCGCACCAGCGCGTCCGAGACGCGCTCCGTGCGGACTTTGAGGATTCCGCCGCTCTCCTGCATCGCGTGGACGGAGTTCGTGCAGAGGTTCACGAGGACTTGGAGCATCTGGCCGGAATCGCCCAGCACCGGAGGTGCGGTCGAGGCCATCTCCGCTTCCATGCGCACGGAAACCGGAGCCCAGGCGCGAAGGAGCCGGAAGGTTTCCTCGACCAGCTCTTCGAGGTGCACGGGTTGCCTGACGGGATCCTGCCTGCGACCGAAAAGCAGGATTTGTCGAGCCAGGTCCCGGGCGCGGCGGCAACCACCCATGATTCCCCGGACGGATTCGGAGCCGGGCGAGTTCGGGAACCACATCTCCAGGAGCTGGGCATGCCCCCAGATGGAGGTCAGGATGTTGTTGATGTCGTGGGCGATTCCCCCCGCGAAGGTTCCCAGTGCCTCGAGCTTTTCGGCATGCACCAATTTCTGTTCCGCATCGCGCCGTTTCCTGTCGGAGTCGATGCGGTCCAGTTCCGCTCCCGCCCGCGCCGCGAAGATGGAAAGGAGGTCGCGGGTCAGCTCGGATTCCTCGGCGGGATTGTCGTCCATCACCAGGAGAAGTCCCCTCGGTTCGCCGTCCCTCGAGTCCAAGCGGATTCCGAACATGGAACGGATTCCCGACCGCCCCAGGTAGGCGCAATCCTCGAAATGGAGGAAATCGTCTTCTTGGGCGGAAGCATTTCCCCGGACCAGGATTTTCTCGCTGAACGATCCAGCCAGCGGATATTCCGTCCGGTCGATGTCCAGGCCGTTGATCGCGAGGATCCTGCACGTGTTGGACTGGGGGTCGAACTCCGCGACCATCGCGCCCTTGAAACCAAGCGATTTCGCCAAGGAACCGACCAGCGAGCGGAAGAACCCCACTCCCCATTCCCTGGAAGTGACGTCGCGGATCGCCTGGAGGGCGCTCTCCAGGGTCCGCTGGCGTTCCTCTCCTTGTCGGCGCGCCCTGCGTTCCGCGGATTCCAGGAGTTCGCGCCGGATGGCCGGACCCAGGCGCGCGAGGTTGTCCTTGAGGATGTAGTCGCGAGCTCCCCCCCGCATGGCTTCCACGGCGGTGTGTTCGCCGATGGCTCCGGATACGAGGATGAACGGGATGTCGAATTCCGTGGTTCGAAGGATCTCCAGCGCGGCCAATCCGGAAAATCCGGGCAAGTGGAAGTCGGAGAGCACGAGGTCCCAGGGACCTCGATGCAGCGCTTCGCGAAAACCCGCGGGATCGTCCACCCGCAGGATTTCCGACTGGAACCCGTCCTGGCGCAGATGGCGGGCCAAAAGGAGGGCGTCGTCCTCGTTGTCCTCCACCAGAAGCAGGCGAAGCGGGGTCATCTGAGATGCCTTTCTCCGAGATGGAACCGGAAAACGGCTCCCTTTCCGGATTCCCCTTCGGCG
>CAYXXL010000186.1:0-6284 GCA_964469025.1 uncultured Fibrobacteria bacterium | reverse complement strand
CTCTATCCGACCGTCCTTGCGCTCACCACGCCCGCGGTGAAGACCGACCGGGAAGGCGCCTCCCCCGTGGTGCTCGTGGAGATCGACAACGCGTCGCAGGATGCGCAGGGCCCTTGGCCTTGGCCCGCGTCCCGGGTGGACGACCTGATCCTCTCCATTGCCAATTCCGGCGCACGTTCCGTGGTCGTGGACAAATCCATCTTCTCCGATCCCGACCACAGTCCCACTCCGGCGCTGTGGAGCGCCCTCCCCGGTGGCGTGCCGGTGGTGGTTCCCGCGCGCGCTCCGTCGGGGAGCTTCGGCGACGCCTGCCAGATCTGGAAATTGTCGGCGACGGACGCGGAAGCGGCCTTTCCCGAAGTGGGAACGTCGGTGCTCCCCGAAGGGGTCCCCTGCGACGACCGGTTCAGCGCCGGCCTGGACACCTTGGTTCCCTCCGAGGGGGGGTTGAGCTACCCGCTGGTCTGGAGCGACGGTCGCCACCTGGTACCTTCGCTGCCTCTGGCCGCATTGCTCGTGTCTTCTCCCAACGTCTCGGTGGCCTCGTGGTGGACGTCTTCCACCCGGACCATCGTCGGTCCCCACGGAAAGACCGTGGTGGACGCCGGCGGAAGCATCCTGATGCGACCGCTGGGGGCTCCGGGCCAGGGCGTCCCCCGGGTGAACGCGGCCACGGTCCTCGCGCAGAAAGGACCTTCCAACCTGTTCCGCGATCGGGTGGTGGTGGTGGGGGTCACGGCATCCGGACTCGTTCCCACCTGCGCCGTGCCGTTCACCGCGCCGTTGGCCGGGGACCGGATGCCCAGGGCGGAGGCCACGGCCACCGTGCTCCTGGACCTGCTCGACCAATCCACCGTGCTGCAACCGGCCTGGTCCGTGGCCGTATTCTGGGTGTCGCTGGCCGTCACCTTCCTTCTCGCCGGGCTGGGGCTCTCCAGGTTCAAGCGACGCTGGACGATCCTGACCCTGCTCGCCTTGCTGGCCGCCGAGTGCGCCGGGTGGTGGGTCGTCTTCCAACTGGGCCTGTGGGTCAGTCCGCTCGCCTTCCTGGTGCCCGCCTTGGGTGCGTGGGTGTCGGTCCTGGCGTGGCCCAAGGCCCCAAGGCGCCCGGCGCGGGCGTTGCCGTCCGCGCCGTTGCCGCCACGACCGCAGAGGGTCGCGGAAAACGTCCGCAGCGTCCAGTCCGGATCGAGTTCCAGCATGGAGGTGGCCATCGCCTCCGGGGTGACGGAAAGCCAGATGCAGCGCGGGCCCGACGGGGAGCTCGTGAGGCTCGGGCGGTACGTGGACCTTTCCCCCATCGGATCCGGGGGGATGTGCAAGGTCTACGCGGCCCACGACTCGGTGATGGACCGGAAGGTCGCCATCAAGATCCTGCGCACCGACAAGGCCAAGGGACACACCACGGAACAGCGGTTCCTGCGGGAAGCCCGCATCGCGGGGTCGCTCCAGCACCCGCACATCAACACCGTCTACGACTTCGGGCAGGCGGACGATCTCCTCTACCTGGTCCTGGAGTTCGTGGAGGGCGAGACGCTCGGCCAGTGGATCAAGGAGCACAACGGCGTCCGGCCCAGGGCCATCGTGCCCTGGATCCACCAGATCGCCGACGCGCTGGACGCCGCGCACGCGGCCAGCATCGTCCACCGCGACGTGAAGCCGTCCAACCTCATGATCGTGCGCTCCAGCGGAGGCATCAAGCTGATGGATTTCGGGGTGGCGCGGACCCCGGACGTCACGTTGACCCAGGCGGGAACCACCGTGGGAACGCCCAACTACATGTCCCCCGAACAGCTGCAGGGTTCCAAGGTGGGCGCATCCTCCGACCTGTACGCCTTCGGCGTCGTCGTCTACCAGCTGCTCTCGCAGCGACTTCCGTTCCACGGGGAGGGACTCACCGCCCTGTGCAACGCGATCCTGAAGGGCCAAGGGCAGAAATTGTCAACGCATCGTCCGGATCTGGCGGGACCCGTGGAGCAGGCGGTGCACAAGGCGTTCTCCGTGAAGTCCGAAGACCGGTTCGCCACCGCAGGCGAATTCGCCGAGGCATTCGAGAAGGCGGTCGCGGGATGATCCTCTCTTTCTTCGCCGCGCTCGCGATGTCCTCCTCCGAGGTCGCGGACCTGCGCACCCTCCCCCCCGCGCAGGCGTTGGAACGGCTTTCCGGGGACAGTTCGGAGGGTGCCGCATACCTTCGCGCCGAGGCTCTCCTGCGCGCCGGGCGGCTTCCGGAGGCGTTGGAGGCCGCGCAGGACTTCCAGTCCGTGTTCGCGGGATCCGTGCTCCAGGCCAGGGCGCTCCTGCTGGAGTCGTGGGCCCTGCTCCTGGAGGGGGAGCTGGGGCACGGATGCCAGATATTGTCGGAGGTCGCCGCGGGAACCGACTCGGGCGCGGCGCTCCAGGCCAGGGCCGCGATGCGGGACTGGATCCGCTCCGGGCACCTCGACACGTCCGAGATCCTGGAGCTTCCGTACCTGTGGCCGGGGATCGACGACACCACTCTGCGCGCGGCGTCCGCGGCGGTCTCCCCTGGCCAGCTGGTGGCGGTACTCCCGCTGACCGGCTCCTACGCCCAGATCGGACGCCGGGTGGCCGAAGGGGCCAGGCTGGCCGCGCTCGACGCGAAGGTCGGCTTCCTGGTGGAGGACGAGCCGACGGATCCCATCCAGGCCGCGCTCCTGGTCCGCGGTATCCTCCGCGTCTCCAAGCCCCGGGCGCTGGTCGGACCGTTGCTTTCCAACACCGCCGCCGCCGCGGCCTTGGAGATGGCGCGTTCCGCGCCCGGGATCCCCATGGTCCTCCCCGCCGCCACGAGCCCGGGGGTGGCCAGCCTGGATCCCTCCGCCTGGCAGATCAACATCACCACCCGGGAGCAGGGCCTCGCGGCGGCCGACCTGGCCAGGAATTGCCTGCACTCGCCGGAGGCGTTCCTGCTCTGGCCCAGGACGGAGTTCGGGGAATCCGTCTCCGACGGATTCCGCAGGGAATTTTCGCGGATCGGGGGGCATGTCGCGTGGCAGAGGTCGTACCAGACCGGCACCACGGATTTCCGTCCCGTGCTGGAGTCGCTGCGGCAGACCGCCCTCGATCTCGGACGGCGGCGGGGTCGCGACACCTCGAACCTCGCTCCCGCGGTGTTCGTTCCCTCGGAAAGCCCGTCCGAAGCGCTCGCCCTGGGAGCCCAGGCCACGCAGATGGGGATGAAGGTCCGATGGATCGGAGCCTCCGGCTGGCACTCCCGGCAGTTCCTGTTGGAGACCTCGGGCCGATTGGACGGGGCCTACATCGTCACGGACAACGTTCCCGACGAATCCAGGCCGGCGTGGAAGGCTTTCGTCCAGCGGTGGCGGGCCTCGGAGAACGACGCTCCCGACAGGCTCGCCGGTCTGGGCTGGGATGCGGTCGAAATCGCCCTGCAGCCGACGGTCCCCGCGCTGTTCGGCGGTGCCCAGGCCGACCTCCGCATGGACTTCCACAAGCGCGTGAACACCGCGGCGGGACTCCTCCGGGTCGACAAGGGCGCGTTCGTCCCCGCCAACTGCCCGGAACCGTGACGGCGGTCCTCCACTGCCGCTCCATGGCCGCGGGCGGTCGCGCCGTGGCCAGGCTCGACGACGGACGCGTGGTGTTCGTCGAGGGCGCAGCTCCCGGCGATGTGGTCGAGGCCGAGATCCTCGCGGACAAGGGAAGGTTCCTGGAAGGTCGGGTCGTGCGCGTTCTGGAGCCGTCTCCAGACCGGGTGGAACCGGCCTGCAGGCATTTCGGCGACTGCGGAGGATGCTCCTGGCAATTTCTGTCATACCCTGCCCAGATCGAAGCCAAGAGATCCATCCTGGAGGATTCGCTGCGCAGGCTGGCCCGCTTGGAAAGCTGGCCCCGGATCGAGATCGCGGTGCCGGCCTCGCCTTGGGGTGGCCGCAACCGGGCCCGGTTCCAACCACCCGCCCTGCGGGGGCGTTCCTGGGGCTTCTTCGCCGCGGGAACGCGGCGCACCGTGGAACTTTCCGAATGCCCGGTGCTCGCACCCGAACTGCAAGGCGTCTGGGAAGAACTCTCCGGAGGCGGAGCCGACTCCCTTGCCGGACGCGGGGATCGATCCGCCTTCGCCTGGGGTGGGCAGGGTCGACGCTGGGTCCGCGGCCCCGACGACCCGCCGGGGGAACCCGCCCAAGTCGATGTCGCGGGGAAGTCGTTGCGTTTCGCCGTCGAGGGATTCTTCCAGAGCCATCTCGGGATGCTTCCCGGGATGGTGGAGGAGGTCGTCGGCGACGCCCGCGGGGTGGAGGCCTGGGACCTGTATTCCGGAGTGGGGTTGTTCGCTTCCCATTTGGAGGACCGGTTCGACGTCGTGCACGCCGTGGAAAGCGACCCGTTGGCCGCGAAATTCGCCCCGGGGAACCTGGTGCGGGCGGTCCATCACCGAAGCGGCGTCGAGGATTGGCTGGAGGAGCGCCTCCGATCGGGGAGAGGGGAAAGTCCGGACCTCGTCGTGGTCGATCCCCCCCGCCAAGGGATGACGAACAGGGCCGTCTCGGCCCTTCTTTCGCTGCGGCCGCGGACCGTGCGTTATGTCAGCTGCGCACACGACACCCTGGCCCGCGACCTGAGACAGTTTTTGGCCAATTCCTTCCATCTGGATAGAATTGTCCTGATGGATCTGTATCCGCACACCCCCCACATGGAAGTGGTAGCGTCGCTCCACGTCGACCTTTGAGTCGTGAAAGCTGTTATTAGATTTAGAATCAGAGTCATCCATTCAAAGGTTCAACGGACACAACCGACACGGGTGCCCCACAAGTGAAGATCGACCTGCACGACAGAAAGCGTCCTATCTCCGCCTCGTCCCGGGAAAGGCTCGGACATGCCCCTTGAGAAACGCTCCCCCTCCACGCTGGCAGGCGTCCTCGCCCTCGCCGCGGTTTTCGTGCTTGCCGCCTACATGGTGGTGGTCCCCGACGCCTGGCACCGGGCCACGAACCTCTTCTACTACGCGAACCAGGGCTACCAGCCCGCCCAACCCCTGGACTACAACCACCATCTGCACGCCGGGATCCGCAAGATTCCCTGCCTGTACTGCCACGCCGGGATCGACCGGGGGCGGAAGGGCGTGGTCCCGAGCCTTTCGGTGTGCATGAACTGCCACCTGGCCATCCCCACCAAGGACCGGCCCAAGCTCCAGCAGCTGGTTTCCTGGTACAAGACGGAGACGCCGGTGGAATGGACCAAGGTCCACGACCTGCCCGACTTCGTGCGCTTCAACCACCGGCAGCACCTGGCCGCGGGAGTGGTCTGCCAGACCTGCCATGGACCCGTCCAGGACATGAACGTGGTCCAGCAATGGGCGCCCCTCACCATGGGGTGGTGCGTGAACTGCCACCGGGACAGCACGGCCACCGGCCGTCACAACGCCCCGACCACCTGCCAGACCTGCCACTACTGAGCGGAGAATCCATGTCGGACACGCACGCATCCCACGAATGGAAGAGCCCCGAGAAGCGCAGCGGGAAGCTTCCGCAAGCGACCCTGAACGAGTTCCAGGACCCGGCCAAGCTGGAGAAGCCGTCGGACGCGGCGCGGCGTGAATTCCTGAAGATCATGGGGGCTGGTGCCGCCGCCGTGGGATTCGCCGGTTGCGCGCGTCCGGTGGAGCGGATCTTCCCCGAAGTCAACCGTCCGGAGCAGTCCACGCCGGGCGCCAAGGTGTACTACGCGAGCGCCTGTCAGGGTTGCGCGGACGCCTGCGGGGTGGTGGTGAAGACCATCGACGCCCGTCCCTTGAAGCTGGAGGGTCGCAAGGCAAGCCCGGTCGGCCGCGGAGGGCTGTGTTCCCGCGCCCAGGCGGCGACCTACGACCTCTTCGACCCGGAGCGGCTGCAGCAGCCCTTGGTGGCCGGCGAGCCGACATCCGTCAAGGCGTTCGACGAGACCCTCCTGGTGGAGCTCCGCCAGGCCCGCACGGTCCGCTGGCTTCGTGCGCCGTATCCATCGGAGGTGAAACGCCGGTCGGTGGAGGCCTTCCTGGCGAGCTTTCCGGACGGCAAGGAAACGGTCTGGGAGCCGATCGCCCCCGACGCCGCGCTGAAGGTGCAGGAACTCCTCCACGGAACCAGGGCACTCCCCCGCGTCCGGTTGGACCGTGCCGACCGGATCCTGGACTTGGGCTCCGACTTCCTGAACCTTTCATGGTCTCGTCTGGACATGGCCAGGGATTTCTCCCACCGCCGCGACCTGGACGCCTTCCCGCCGGCGGCCAGGCGATGCCGATGACCTACCTTGGCCAAAGC
>CAYXXL010000185.1:0-6305 GCA_964469025.1 uncultured Fibrobacteria bacterium | reverse complement strand
TGGACACCGCCTGGAGGGTCCGGTTGAGCACCACGTGGTCCCAGGCGCCGTCCGGGATGCGTCGCAGCATCTCCACCGCCTCGCCGTGCAGGGTGGAGATCCCCTTGGCCATGGCGGGAATCACCGCCTCCAGATCCAGGTCCAGCCCCTCGCCGCGGCAGCCGCGCTCGCGGATGAGGCGGCTGATCAAGGCACCGTCTCCGCAACCGATGTCCAGGACCCGGGAACCCGGACGGATCATGGAGGCGATGATGTCCAGGTCTTCCGGGGACCCCGCCAGGCCGTGGATGCCGGATTCCGTCAGACCCTGGGCATGGGATTCCGGAGGGGCCAGGAACGAGGTCAGCACCCTGTCGAGCTGGTCCACCTCCAGCAGGAAGCCGTCGTGCCCGTGGGGGCTCGCCAGCTCGCAGAAGGACACCGGTTTCCCCAGTTCCAGCAGCGCCTGGGCGACCCGCCACGACTCCGCGGCCGGGAAGAGCCAGTCCGACGAAAGGGCCACGATCAGGTAGCTGCAGCTGGAACGCTCGAACGCCTCGCGCAACCGTCGGCCGGAGGCGGCTTCCTGCGCCGCCTGGCGCTCCTTGGGATCCTGGTGGGCGGGAACGGGATCGGGGCTTCGGCCGTAGCTTTCGGCCAGGTCGAACCGGTCCATCGCCTGGGTGATGTGCAGGTAGCTGTTGGCGTCGAACCTCTCCACGAACCGCTCGCCCTGGTGCTCCAGGTACTTCTCGATCTCGAAGGCGGTGTGGAAGCGGTCGGGTTGGTCGTCTTCCCGGATCCGCCTTCCGAACTTCCCGGCCATGCCCTGGGCCGAGAGGTACGTGATGTGGGCGATTTGCCGGGCCAGGGAAAGCCCTCGGTTCGGCCCGTCGGGAAGGACGTATTCCCCGCCTGCCCAGCCGGGGTCGTTGAGGATGGATTCGCGCTCCACCACGTCGAAGGCCAGGGCTTGGGTGGAAAGAGACGGCGCCGCCGCCACGCAGACGCAGCGCTCGACCCGGTCGGGGTGGCGAAGACTCCATTCCAGGGCCTGCATCCCACCCATGGAGCCGCCCAGCACGGCGTAGAGCGGACCGATACCCAAATGGTCCAGGAGCATCCGCTGCACTTCCACCATGTCGCCGATGGAGATGTCCGGGAAACCGCTCCCGTAGGGCTTGCCCGTGGCCGGATCCACGGAAGCGGGGCCGGTCGTGCCCGCGCAGCCGCCGAGCATGCTGGCGCAGACCACGAACCAGCGCCGGGTGTCCACGGCCTTTCCGGGTCCGACCATCTCGTCCCACCACCCCTTGGAGCGGGTGTTCTCCCTCGAACCGTGGAAGCCCGCCACATGGCAACCCGCGGTCAGGGGCGGGGTGACCAGGATGGCGTTGAGACCGTCGGCATCCAGGGTCCCGTACGATTCGTAGGCGATCTCCAGACTCTCCAACGCCTGTCCGGATTCGCAGACGAACCCTCCTTCCGGAAGCTCGCACCGCAGGATGCGGGTTTCCACGACGCCGACGGACCGGGACCAGTCGTAGGACTTGGCCCGATCCGCTACCCAACTGTTGTCGGCGATGCCCATGATGGAGTTCAGGACCTCCCCGCGAACCTGGATTCCAGGAGCCACACGGGTTTGAAGCCTTCGTGCGCTCCAGGTGAATTCCAGAAGACGGCGGCGATCTCGGTGGCGCGTCCGGGCACCACGGTGGCGTACAGGCGGTCGGCGTAGATCCGCGAAAGGTGGAGCCCGCGTCCACGGGGGTCCAGAAGCCCTTCGGCGCGCAGGTGGCGGTCCAGCAGCCGAAGGACCTCGGACGGAGACAGCATCCCCGCCTCGTCCCGCACCACGAACACGTGCCGCACCGCGTCGCGACCCCATTCGAGCACGGCGCAGCCCTCGGGAGAATGGTGGATGGCGTTGGAAAGCAGCTCGTCCAGCACCAGGCGGAGCCGACGCCCGAGTCGCAGCACCCCGTCCAGTCCGGATTGGACCTGTCGGCACAGCGCGGAGACCTGGCCCAGCGAGTTCGCCGATTCCCGTCCCATCACCACCGCGTCCTTCCCCAGGAATTTGCCGATGCCCGGAGTCCACCCCCGTTCGGACAGATCCACGGCCATCGCGATCTCCTCCATGAGGAGCGGCTGCGTCTTCGTCAGGAGCAGACCCAGACCTTCCTCGTGCGCGGGCGGAAGCAGTCCGTCCACGGCGGTGGAGGTCCAGAGCGCCACGGGGATTCCCTCCCTGCGCAAGCGTCCCAAGGCCCTCAATCCGTCCAGGCCGCCCGCGATCTCCACCTCGCCCAGCGCGAAGGCCGCACCGGAACGGGCGTTGTCGACCAGTTCCGCCACGGTGCGGCAGCCGAGGACCGGGCGCGAAAGGGACGCTCCCAGCAGGAGCGACAGTCGCGGGTCGGGGTCCAGGAGAAGGATCGGCTCCGGGCTCACGGAATGTGCCAGTGGGAAAGCCGGGAGAGGAAGGAAGATCCGAAGACGTACCGGAAGACCTCGACCTTGGCCAACGAGAGGAGCACCACCACCAGCTCGATCCCCAGCACCAGCAGGAACAGCGAGGTCAAGGCGGCGATCCCGACCACCACGGAAGGACGGATCTCCCCGTTCACGGACAGGATCCGTCGCAAACGGGAGCCTTCAGCCGTGGGAGGCGGCGCGGACGCGCCAGGCATTGTCACCCGGTAGGATCGGCTTGGGGGTCGTGCCCACCAGCATGACCGTGCTCGTGGCGGCGGTGGTCCTCACGACCAGTCCGTATCCGCGCATGGCCATGATTCCGCGCTCCATGCCCGAATCCATGAACTCGAACACGTCTCCCTCGGAGACTCCCGAGGCCTGTCCGCGCCCGACCAGGACGTAGCTCCCGGGCAATTGGGTGCGCCCAAGCCGGGTATTGGCCAGCACCTGGTCCGGTTTGTTCTCGTCCACCTTCTTGAACCCGACCACGTAGGGAGCGGAGGGAATCAGAAGGGGGCGGACCATGGCGGAGCGAGTGACGCGTCCGAACACCCTCTCCGTCTGGATCTCGGAGGATTTCGGATGGACCTCCAAGACCACGGCGATGGCGCGGGCCTGTTCCAGGTGTCCGGAAAGCACCGGGACGGTCAACGTGGCCACCTGGTCTCCGGATTCCACGATCACCACGCGATCGCCCACCTTCAGACCCTGGTCGGATCCGACGTCGGTGCCCAAGGTGGACCCTACCAGGACCTCCTGTTGCCCGTAGGCCGGATCCCAGAGGATCCGTCCCTGGTAGCTGGATTTCTGGAGTTGCGAAGTGGGAACAAGCACCGGAGCCATCAACATGACGGCTTCGCTGAGATAGCTCTTGTTGGGCGGAACGATGAGATCCACGCCGTTGGTGCTGGAATCCAGGACGGCGGCCTTCTGCAAACCGGGACTGAGTTCGAATCCTCCCAGAGGATCCGGTCCGAAATCCCCTTGCGAGGCGACTTCCCCGGTATCACCCGCCAGCCGTGTGCCGACCCCGCCTTGGCGTTGCCCGGAGGTGTCCAGATGGATGGTGTCGCCGGGATAGATCCAATGGGCGTCCTTGATCTGGGGATTGATCTTCCAGATGGACGGCCAGAGGAAAGGGTTGCCCAGGTAATGGCCGGTGATGTCCCACATGGTGTCGCCCTTGACGACATCGTGGGTGGTGCCCTCGGCGATGCCCATGGCAAGGCCCCCGGCGAGCGCAGCCACGGCAAGACGCGAAATCCTCGTGCGATTCATGAAGCCTCCCGGCATCGCCTGTCCTCGCAACTCCTTGGACCACGGCGACTTGCGCTTCTTCCAAGTTTAAGATTTCCGCGGCCGAATCGCCACCTAACCCAGCGAGAGTTTGAGTTTTTCCACGAAAAGCAGGGCTTCCAAGGGGGTCATGCGCTCCGGTTCGGCCGCTCGCAGCAGGCTTCCCACCTCCTCCAAGGAGGGGTCGGAGGAGAAAAGCGACAATTGGATCCGATCGGCCGCCGCCTCCGCGGAAGGCGTTTTCTTCCTGCCGATCTGGAGTTCCTGCGCCTCCAGCTGCAGGAGGACCGCCTTGGCTCGGCCCAGCACGTCTTCGGGCACTCCGGCCATGCGCGCCACGTGCAGACCGTAGGATCCGTCGCAGGCTCCGGGAGCCACCCGGTGCAGGAACACGATCCGACCCTCGTGTTCCCGGACCAGGACCTGGAGGTTCTCCAGCCGTGGAAGACGCTCGGAAAGCACGGTGAGTTCGTGGTAGTGGGTGGCGAACATGGTCTTGGCCGCGATCGCGGGGTTTTCATGCAACGACTCCGCGATGGCCCAGGCGAGCGAAAGCCCATCGAAGGTGCTGGTCCCCCTGCCCACCTCGTCCAGCAGGACCAGGCTGCGTGGCGTGGCGTTGTGGAGGATGTTGGCGGTCTCGATCATTTCCACCAGGAAGGTGGACTGGCCTCGGGAAAGGCGGTCGGCAGCGCCCACCCGGGTGAAGACCTTGTCCACCAGCGGCACCATGGCCCGGTCGGCGGCCACGGGGCATCCGGCGTGGGCCATCACCACGGCCAGCCCGGTCATGCGCAGATAGGTGCTCTTTCCGCCCATGTTGGGACCTGTCACCAGCTGGATCTGGGGACCCTCGCCGTCCAGGAGCACGTCGTTGGAAACAAAGGGCGTGTCCGGGTGCAAAGCCTCCAGCACGGGGTGGCGCAGGCCGCGCAGGTCCAATTTCGATCCCTGGTGGAACTCCGGGCGAACCCACCGGAACTCCTCGGAGAGCACGGCGAAGGACCCCAGGGCGTCCACGGTCGCCAACGCTTCGGACGCTTCCTGGATCCGGGGAAGGTGGGCCGCCAATCCGTCGCGGAGGGCGCAGAACAGGGCGTATTCGCGTTCGCGGATCTTTTCGTCCGCTCCCAGGACCTGTTCTTCCCAGCGTTTCATGTCGGGAGTGGTGTAGCGCTCGGCGCCGGTGAGGGTCTGGATCCGCTGGTAGTCGGAGGGGATCCGGTCGGCGTGGAGTTTGGTGATCTCCATGTAATAGCCGAACACCCGATTGTAACCCACCTTCAGCGTGGGAATCCCGGAGCGGTCCCGCTCGATCTGCTGGAGGGCCGCCAGCGCCTCGCGACCGGCCCTGGCTCCTTCCTCCAGTCGGACGATTTCCGGATCCACCCCGGGTTTCACCAATCCCCCCTCGCGAGTGGAAAGGGGCGGCGACTCCACCAGGGTGGCCTCGATGGGCGCGGCCAATGGCGCCAGCCCCTCCAGGAGGCGTCCCAATCCCTCCAGGAAGGCGTCGTTGGATCCGCGCAGCGCGGCACCCAGGCGGTCGGCCGCGGAAAGTCCGCGCGCCGCTCCCACCAGGTCCCGGGCGTGGGCGCGCTGGGTGGCGATCTTCCCGCACAGGCGTTCCAGGTCGGGGATGCCAGACAATTCCCGTCGCCAATCCCGCAAGCGAGGCGGGTCGGAGCGCAAGGCCTCCACCGCCTGCTGGCGGGAACTGATTCCGGAAAGCTCCAGGAGCGGGCGCGCGAGCCACCGGCGCAGGAGCCGCGATCCCATGGAGGTCGAGCACCTGTCCAGAATTCCCGCGAGGCTCGCCTGGCGGTCCTCGTCGTGGAGCGGCCTGAGGATCTCCAGGTTGCGAAGCGTGGAGCCGTCCATGCGCAGGTGGGCGGTCCTGCCGCGAGGCCAGAGACCGCGCACATGGGTCAGGAAGCGACGCCCTTCGTCCGAAGCGTAGCGCAAGGCCGCCGCGGCCGCCCGGAGCGCGGCATCCTCTGTCTGCCAGCCGAATCCCTCCAAGGTCGCGGTTCCCAGGTGCTCGTTCAGGGATCGGTGCGCGGCGGTGCTCCCCGGAAAGAAGCCGGCGGAGGTGGCCCAGTTGCCCTCCAAGCGCCCGAGTTCGGGAGGGGGACCGGGAAGGTTCTCCGGCCACAGGACCTCCACCGGCGAGAGCGACTCCAACTCGGAAAGAACCGCGTCCCGCGCCCCTTCCATGGCCTCGAACCGGCCCGTGGTGAGGTCCAGTGCGGCCACTCCCCAGGGTTCGTCCCCTTCCCCGGGAAGGATGGCCGCCAGCACGTTGTCGGTGCGCTCGTCCAGGCACGCCTCGGAGAGCGCCGTTCCGCGGCTCACGACTTCGGTGACCTCGCGCTTGACCACCCCTTTGGCCTGGGCCGGGTCTTCCATCTGCTCGCACACCGCCACCTTGCGCCCGGCGGTCACCAGCCGAGGCAGATAGCGTTCCAACTGGTGGTGCGGAAATCCCGCCAGGGGGACCTTCTCGGCCGCGCCGTTTCCCCGTGCGGTCAGGGTCAGCCCCAAGATTCGCG
>CAYXXL010000184.1:0-6317 GCA_964469025.1 uncultured Fibrobacteria bacterium | reverse complement strand
GGCCCAGGCCGCCCAGGTGGACGCCGCGGCCAAGGCTTCCGCCGAAGGAGGTGCCGCTTGAACGTTTCCGCTCTTCTCTTCTGGCCGGTGGCGGCTTTGACGCTGGCCGGCGCCGCCGGCGCCGCCTTCGCCAGGAACCTGGTCTATGCGGCGCTCTCCCTGGGAGCGTGCCTGGCCGGAGTCGCCGGACTCTACCTCTTCCTGCAGGCCGAATACGTCGCCGTCATCCAGATGATCGTCTACGTGGGGGGCATCCTGATCCTGATCCTCTTCGGCGTCATGTTCTCGCGCGACGTGCTCGGCACATCGAGTCGACCCACCGTCGGCGGTCGCGTCCTGGCTGCGGCCGCGGGGGTGGCCGCGTCGGTGTCCACCGTCCGCCTCGCCCTTCTGGTGCCCGGCCTGCGCGGCACCGGACTCGCGGAGGTCCGCTCGCCGGTGGATTCCTGGATCGGACAGATTTCGACCAACAGTCCCTTCCACCTGGGATCCCTTCTGCTGGACGCCTGGCTGGTCCCGTTCCTCGTGCTGGGGGTGCTCCTCACCGTCGTGCTGGTCGCGGCGCTCGGCCTGGTGCGAAAGGATGCCGCGTGATCGACGTTTTCCTGGCGGGCCCCGACCGGCTCCTGCCCTACCTTCTCCTGGCCGCCGTCCTTTTCAGCCTGGGCGTGGTGTCGGTGGCGAGCCGGCGCAACGCGGTGGGGTACCTCATGGGGATCGAGCTCATGCTGAACGCCGCCAACCTGGACTTCGTGGCGTATGGACGTTTTCGGGGAGCCGAACCGGCGGCCGAGGCCCAGGTGGCCGCCCTGTTCGTGATCGCGTTGGCCGCCGCCGAGGCAGCGGTGGCGCTGGCGCTGGTCTATGCCGTCTTCCGCAACTTCCGAGACGTGGACCTGGACAAGATCCGCACCTTGAACGGGGATTGAGATGGATCCTGCGCTGCTTTCGCTCTTCTGTCTGGGTGCCCCCCTGGTGGTCGCCATCTTCGGCGCCTTCGCCTGGAGACGGGTTCCCGGGATCGACCATTTGTCCATCGCCGCGCAGGTGGTGGGGACGCTTTCGGCCCTGGTCTTGGCGGTATCCGCCCACTCCGCGGCGGGCTTCTCCCTTCCGTGGCTCTCCTTCCCCGGAACCGGCATCGCCCTCTCGCTGGGAGTGCGCCTGGACCGCTTGTCGATCCCCATGCTCCTGGTCGTGCAGGGCCTGTCGCTGGGCGTGCTCGTGTTCAGTCGCTGGTACCTGAAGGGGGACCGCTTCTACGGCCGCTTCTTCGCGAGCTTCTCGTTCTTCGTGTTCGCCATGACCGGGGTGGTGCTCGCTCCCGGCCTTTTGCAGGCCTTCGTGTGCTGGGAGCTGGTGGGTCTGGGCTCCTACCTGTTGATCGGGTACTGGCACGACAAGCCGGTGGTTTCCCGCGATCCCCAGTACCAGGCCGACAAGCCCTTCTTCGCCACCGGAGTGATCGAGTCCAAGTTGAGTCCTTCCAACGCCCAATTCAAGGCCTTCGTGGTCAACCGCGTGGGCGATTTCGGGTTCCTGTCCGGTCTCGCGCTGTTCGCCTGGGTGGTTTCCAGCTGGAGCGGCTTCCGCGGTGGAGATCCCCTCTCCTGGGACATCCTCTTTTCCGCGGCGGGAGCGGGAGCCTTCTACCAAGCCTCCTTCCTCGGGCTGTCCGGTCCGGGACTTCTCACGCTGGCGGGACTGCTGGTCTTCCTGGGGGCCATGGGAAAATCCGCCCAATTCCCGTTCCACATCTGGCTCCCCGACGCGATGCAGGGTCCGACCACCGCTTCCGCCATCATCCACGCCGCCACCATGGTGGCGGCCGGAGTGTTCCTCACGGCCCGGATCTACCCCGTGCTCACGCCGGACGCCTTGACGACCATCGAGTGGGTGGGAGCCTTCACGGCGTTCTTCGCCGCCACCATCGCCTGCGTGCAGTGGGACTACAAGGCGGTGCTCGCCTATTCCACCGTGAGCCAACTGGGTTACATGATGCTGGGGCTGGGAGCGGGCGCCGAAGCCGGTGGCTACGGCGCGGGGGTTGGCCATCTGTTCACCCACGCCATCTTCAAATGCATGCTCTTCCTGGGCGCCGCCGCCGTGATCCACGCGCTGCACGGGGTGCAGGACCTGGGCAGGATGGGTGGGCTGGCCCGCAAGATGCCGCTGACGGCCATCGCGACGGGGATCGGGACCTTGGCCATCCTGGGCGTGCCCGGATTCAGCGCCTTCTGGTCCAAGGACACGATCCTGGCGGCGGCGCACGCGAAGGTCTACATCGCCCAGGTGGCCGGTACCGGGGAGTGGGCCGCGCGGGGTCCGTGGCTCCTGGGAATGGTCACGGCGGCCCTCACCGCCTTCTACATGGGGCGGCAGTGGCTTTGCGCCTTCGCGGGAAAGCCGCGCGACATGCATCTCTGGGAACACGCCCACGACCCGGACAAGGCTTCGGTGGTCGTGATCCTCGCGCTGGCCTTCCTCTCGCTCCAGGCGGTCTGGACGGGGTCCCTCAATCCGTTCGGGTCCGGATCGTGGCTGGACGGGGTGCTGCGCGCACCCGGAGGCGGGATCCTGGGTACGGTGCAGGCATTGCCCGAAACCGTCGAACACTACCTGCACGTGGGCACCATGCTTTGGGCCCTGCCGCTCCTCATCGTCGGGTTCGCCGCCGCCGTCCTGCTCTACGTCGCGTTGCCCAACATGGGATACAGGACAGCAGACTGGCTTCGGCGCGATCCCCCCACCAACCTCGTCTGGCAGTTCCTCGCGAACCTCTGGTTCGTGGATCGCGCCTGCGACCTGCTGTTCGCCGAAGGGTTGGGGCGACGCGGCGGCGAAGCCGTGGCGCGCGCCGACCTGGGTTCCGGTCCCTCCCTGGACGGCGCCGTCGATGGGACGGCCGGCATTTCGGTGGGGCTCGGGCGCCTCTCCAATCTCCTCCAGTCCGGCCGCTCGCAGTTCTACGCCGGGTGGAGCCTGCTGGCCCTGTTCGGGGCGCTGGCCATCTTCTTCCTGGGTGTTCGATGACCGACGACGCCATCCTTTCCTTCTTCATCTTCATCCCCCTGGCCGGAGCGATTCTCTCGTGGGTCGCGCCGGATCGAGCCAGGATCCAGAAGGCGATTTCCACATCTTCGGCCACCATCCTCCTGGTCGCGGCCACGATCTTCCTGGCCTGGGCGATTTCCGCCCATCGGGCGGGGTTTCTGCTGCGGGAGCGGATCCCCCTGGATTCGGAATGGGGAATTTCCTGGCATTTGGGGATCGATGGGCTTTCCGCCGCGCTGATCTTCCTCTCCGCGCTGGTGCAGTGGGTGGCTTCCGTGGCTTCCGCGCCCCAAACCCGCATGCGCGCCTACCACTCCCTGCTGCAGTTGCTGTTCGTGGGGGTCTACGGATCGTTCCTGGCCCTGGACATGGTCTTCTTCTACGTCTTCTGGGAGATCATGCTCGTCCCCATGTTCCTCCTGATCGCGATCTGGGGAGGCGACGATCGCAAGAGGGCCGCGGCCAAGTTCTTCCTGTACACCATGGGTGGATCCATGGCGCTGCTGTTCGCGATCTTCCTCTTGAGGGTGGAAATTCCGTCGCAGGGCGTGGTCGTGCCGGTGCGTTCGGCGGAAGTCGTCGAGCAGATGGAGATCGGCCCCCGTGGCGAGGCACTGCTCTACGATCTCCCCGTGCTTATGATCGATTCCCTGGGAAGACCGACCCGCGCCTTGGCTTCGGATGTCGCCACTGGACGTTCCAACCATCTGGCGGTTCCCGTGGGGCGCTCGTTCGACCTGCTCCAGTGGAAGCTCCTGGCGCCCTTCTGGACCCGACGGTCGGTGCTGGGGGTTGCGCTCGCGCCCCTTTGCCTGGGGCTGTTCTTCGTCGCCTTCGCGGTCAAGATCCCCTCCTTTCCCTTCCATGCCTGGCTTCCCCACGCCCACGTCCAGGCACCCACGGCGATTTCCGTCGTGCTGGCCGGAATCCTGCTCAAGCTGGGGGTCTACGGTCTCCTGAGAGTGGCTTGGCCGCTTTTCCCCACCGCGGTTCTCGCCAATGCGGGCTTCTTCGCGTGGATCGGGGCCATCTCCATCGTCTGGGGCGGTTTCGCCGCGCTGGGACAGAAGGACCTCAAACGCATGGTCGCCTACTCGTCCATCTCCCACATGGGTTTCTGCGTGCTTGGATTGGCCTCCGCGACCGTCATGGGCATCTCGGGCGCGGCGTTCCAGAGCGTCAGCCACGGACTTTCGGCTTCGCTCTTGTTCCTCCTGGTCGGGGTGCTCTACGATCGCGTCCACCACCGCCGCGTGGATGGCTTCGGGGGGCTGGCCCAGATCATGCCGCGCTTTTCCGCCTACTTCCTGTTCGCGGCCATGGTCGGCGTCGGGCTTCCCGGCCTCTCGGGCTTCGTGGGGGAACTTTCCTCGCTGTTGGGTGCCTGGGCGAACGCCGCCACCCGGGTGGCCGGGTGGGTTTCGGCGACCGGCGTGATCCTCTCCGCCGCCTACCTGCTCTGGGCGGTCCAAAGGATCCTGTACGGACCCGTCCGACATCCCGAGCAGCGGGTCTTTCCGGACCTGACTCTGACGGAAACCGTCACCTTGGCGCCGTTGGCGGGACTCTCCCTGCTGCTTGGAGTCTGGCCAGGGGTGTTGCAGGCGGCGCTGGGGCCGGTCTCCGCCTCCCTGGCGAGCCACATCGCCTGGGTGCAGGGACTTCGGTGACACCATGAACCATCTTCTGATCTCCACCTTCCAGGCCATTCCCCATTCGTTGCGCGGGCTGTTTCCCGAAATCCTGCTGGCCACCGCCATCCTCCTGGGCTGCGTGCTGGAGTGGGGCACCGACGCCGCCGGAAAACGGCTGGTGGTCTGGTTCTGCGCCATCTCCGCCCTGGCGACCCTGATCCTCTCCCTGGTGACGGGTGCCGCGTCCGATCCCCGCTTGACGGGGGGGACGTTCACTCCGGATTCCATCACCCAGTTCGTGCGGATCTTCAGCCTGTCCGGCGCGATCCTCGCCCTTCTCGCGCTCAACGGCTCCAAGGCCGTGGATGGTCGGGAGGAGCAGGGGGAGACGGCTCTGCTGATCCTGTCCGTGGCCTTGGGAGCGATTCTCTTCGCCTCCGCCCGCCACCTGCTGGCCCTGTACCTGGGGTTGGAATTCCTCTCCCTCTCCGGCTACGGCCTCGCCGGCTTCCGCGCCCGCGACCCGGGTGCGAGCGAAGCCGGGCTCAAGTACGTCCTCTACGGCGGTGTGGCTTCCGCTGTGGCGCTCTTCGGCATCAGCCACCTGTGGGGAATCACCGGCAGCTTCGATGTCGGGGAAATCGGCATGGCGCTCTATTCGCAGCCCCGGGCGGTGTTGGTGCCGCTTCTGCTGGTTTCCGTGGCCTTCGCTTTCAAGGCGGGACTCGCGCCGTTCCATTTCTGGAGTCCGGACGTCTACCAGGGGTGCCCCACGGTGAACGCGGGTTTCCTTTCCACCGTTCCCAAGGCGGCGGCCTTCGCCGCCTTCCTGCGCACCATGCCCTACCTGCTCCCCGCCCATGCCTTGGGGATCGCACCCGGCGCGATCGGCGGATTCCTGGTGATCGCGGGGATGCTTTCCATCGCGATGGGCTCCGCGACCGCGCTGGTGCAAAAGGACGCCAAGCGGATCCTGGCATTCTCCTCCACCGCGAACGCCGGCATCCTGGTCCTGGCGCTCTCCACATGGCTCACCCGCGACGCGGTGGCGGCTCTGGCCTTCTACCTGGTCGCCTACCTCGTTTCGAACCTGGGAGCCTTTCTCGCCTTGGACCAGTTGGAGCGGTCCGCCGGATCCACCGCGCTCGCGTCCCTCGCGGGCTCTTGGAAACGCCAGCCGACGGCGGTGGTCGGGTTGTCCATCTGCGTGTTCAGCCTGGCGGGGATCCCTCCCCTGGCGGGGTTCGTGGGCAAATGGGCCGTGCTGATGGAAGTCGTCCGAGCGGGCGTGGAAAACGGCGAAGGCCCGCTTCCGCTCGCGGGTGCCGCCGTGGCGCTCGTCGGGTCCGTGGTCCTGGCCGCGGCGTACCTGCGGATCCTGCGTTCGGCGGTGGTCGACGCGCCGACGACGGATCCCGGCAAAGACGATTTCCGTCCAGCCTTCCTTTCGGGGATCCCGCTGCTCCTGTGCGCGATCGGGAGCCTTGCGCTCGGTCTTTGCTGGCCCCTGTTCTCCGTTTTCCGTTCCCGCCTCGGAGGTTGAGATGACGAAGACCGTGCTTGTCCTGATGGGCGGCTACTCCACGGAGCACGACGTCTCCCTGAAGTCCGGAACCGGCGTGGTCCGGC
>CAYXXL010000183.1:0-6319 GCA_964469025.1 uncultured Fibrobacteria bacterium | reverse complement strand
CGGGGCGAATTTGCGCGCCTGGGCGACCACGGTCTGCATGGCCGGCGAGAACGCCAGAAGTCCATCTCCCTTTTCCGAGGCGCGCAGAGCCTCCAAGGAGGACAGATCCTCGCGGTGCCGTCTGGCGGCCACCAGCACCCGGGCCAGTGTTTCCACCAAGCGCTGGAACGAGCGGCGATCCTCTTCCTGGAAGGCCAGGCCGCTGCCGGTGCGGTGAAGGTAAAGGACGCCCAGCGGGGTGGGTTCGTCCGAAAGGCGCAATGGGGCGCAGAGGATGGAGCGGATCTGGGATTCCAGGAGGGAAGGGCCGGCCAAGGGCGCGTCGCCTCCTCCCGATTCCGCCCAGAGCACCGCGCCGGAGCGCTCCAGGCTCGATTTCACCGCCGAACGGGAGAAGGTGGCCTCGTTTCCCTCCGGCCAGTTGGAAACGACCTGTTGGAATCCGTCTCCTCCAAGGACCACCCCCTCGTCGGCGGAGAGGTACAGGGCGGCGAATTCCAGCAAGCGCGGGAGCGTGGAGGAGGGGTCGGGCGACTCCAAAAGGAGTTCCACTGCCAACAGCACCGGTTCCAAGGATCCGGTCTTCGCTCGTGCTCGAACCAATCTCCAGACCCGCCCGTCGGAAAATGCCAGGGTTCCCCCTTCCGAAAGTTCCGCGGGGAACCCGGGCTTGACGGGGCTCGCGTCCACCAGGACGGTTTTTGCCTGGGCTTCCACCACCACCTTGTCGGGGAGGACGAGCAGTTGCGCTTCGGTGGCGGCGAGCCCGGGAATTCGCAGATCGCTCCCGGGACCCGACCCCACCAGCAGGAGCTTCCGATCGAGCGTCAACGTCCCCGCGCCGGCGGGGCCTTCGAGGATCCAACCTGCGTTCATGGGGGTCCTTTTCTCGTCGAAATGGAGGAGTCCGAAACGGCGGGGGAATCCAATTTGGCGACTTTTGGCCGTCGCCGAACGGTGGTCCGATGGGCAACCACCCAGGTCGTGTCCAGCAGCGACTCGCCCGTGGAGTCCTCCAACACCACCCGGTGGGTGCCGGGAGGAAGTTTCAGGAATCCGTCGCGAGGGGCGGAATGCTCCACGCCGTCGACATGGAGCACGGAACCGGGCGGAGGAGGGTCGAAGACCAGGACATCCGAGTAGGACGAGGAATCGGTGAAATCGCTGTCGTTGGCCGAATGTCCGGCGGGAGTCGATCCGAAGTCGGTCGAATGGTGGAGTTTGTGGAGGATCGCCCAGGAGACGAGCCCGAGAACAAGCAAGGCCGCGACCGCCGCGACAACCCAGGGCAGACGTCCGGTACGAGGGGTGGTCCGCAGGCGCTGGAATTCGCCCAGTTCCGAAAACAGGGCTTCCGGTTCCGAGGATCGTTCGATGCGCTCCCGTTGGATTCTCCAGGCCGAATTCCAGTCGCGCCGGGCTCTCGCATCGGCCACTCCTCGGGAAAGGAGACGCTCCATCCTGTGGTCCACCGCCGTCTGGAGAACGTTGCGGGTGAGCGGTGGATCACCCCAATCCTTTTCCAACAGCCGCACCAAGGCGGCGGCGTCTTCGGGCCGGTTGGCGGGATCGGGCTCCAGGGCCAAAGACAACCCCCAGGAGCGCCCCCGCGCCCATTTGGCCACATCTCCTGCGGCGACGGCCTGGCTCCAGCTCCGACGGGATTCGGCGCCTGGTGGCAGGGCACCCAGGACCCGGAGCCCCAACACCCCCAGGGCGAAGACATCCCAGCGCGGATCCGGTGGTCCGCCTTCCAGTCGTTCGGGAGGTAGGATCTCCCATGTTCCTTCCACGGGCGGCACCGCACCATCGGGGCTGGGCGAAAGTCCGAAATCGACGACCGCGACCTCTCCATGGGGTCTGGCGATGAGGTTGGCCGTCGCCAGGTCACCGTGCATCACCCTGGCGCCGTGGAGCCGGGCCACGGCCAATGCGGCCTGGAGCACAAGAGCCCGTCGGTCGGACACCGAAAGCTCCGGCGGGAGTTCGTCCAGGGGAAGTCCGTCGATCCAGGTCAGGCCGATCCAGGGATTGGTGCCGACCAGGTCTTGACCGATGACCGCGGGAACGGGCCCTCCCGCGAGCCTCGACAATTGGTCCGCTTCGCGCCGGAGGCGTGCGCGACCGGTCGGTTCCCCCATCTTGAGCACCACCCAGCGACCCGGATCGTCCTGCCAGCACAGGATGGCCTGGGCTTCTCCACCATTGCCGATCAGGATGGGAGTGGAAAACCCCCTTGGCAAAGTTTTCACCGAGCCAAGCCCAGGGAGTCGCCGATGGAAGCGATGTGTTCGCGGAACCAGGTGTTCGCGGTGTCGCGCTTCTGGCCAAGTTGCCAGTAGACGATGGCCCCTTCCGGGTCATGGTCCAAGTCGGCAAGCTCTCCCAGGCTCATGTAGGCCGGCAGATAGCTGGAATCCCCCGCGATCGCCTGGGAAAACCATCGTTCGGCGTCCGCGATGTTGCCACGGGCGCGGGCGAGATTGCCCAGGAACTGGGCGGAAGCGGCGTGGCGTGGATCGGCGATCTGGACCAGGCGGGCGACGTGTTCGGCCTGCGCCGTGCGTCCCCGCTTCTGGAGCCAGAGGCAGGCGTGGAAAAGGGCGTCGGCCCGGTCGTCCCTGGTGTTCTGGGAACTGTCCAGGTGATCCACGATGGCGAAGTCCCGGGCGGCGCGGATCCAATCGTCGACGGAATCCGTCCCGAAGACCGCCTTGTCGCGCGACCATCCCATGCGCGCCAGTGCCAGTCCCAAGCGGGCCTCGGCGTTGTTCGGATCCTTCTGCACGCAGGCGTCGTACACCACCGTCGCGCGCGGCCAATCCTCCAACTGGAGAAAGGCCTTCCCCTTGTCCAGCTCGGGGTCCCGGCACGCCGAAAGGACCGCCAACGCCAGAACAGCGATGAAAAGAACGAGGCGTCGCATCAGGGGGATAAGATATGTCGTTGGCCGCGCCTTCCGCCCACCGGTGGACGGGAGGTTAAATATGCCCATCGTGGAAACGGGCGGCGGCGGGGACGTACCCCTCTACTGGATCGGGGGCTGGGCCTCGGACCTGCAGTGCTGGGGGGAGCTTCTCCAGGCACACTGTCCGGGCTTCGACCTGCGTTTCGTGGACGCCCACACCGTGCTCCATGGCGACGCGCGATTGGAGCGAATGCTCTCGTCGGCTCCCTCCGGTGCGTGCGTGGTGGGGTGGTCGCTGGGAAGCCTGATCTTGGAGCGGCTGCTCCGACAGGGTCGGATCCCCACGGAGCTGCCCGTTCTTTCCATCTGTCCCTTCCTCGACTTCTGCGACCCCACCGGGCCCTGGAAACCGCAGATCCTGCGGCGGATGGTTCGACGCATCTTCGGCGACGCGGCGGGCGTGCTGTCCGATTTCGCGGACAGGCTCGGATTGGAGGGGGAGGAACGTTCCGTTTGGTTCCGACAAGCTTTGGACCTCGGCGAGGAAAGCTTGGCGGAGGGACTGACGCTGCTCCAGAACCTGCGGTTCGAGATGCCTTGGGCATCGCACCCCCTGAGGCTGTTCGCCATCGGTCCCGACGACCCTGTTTCGCCAAAATGCGAAGTACCACGGGACTCCCGGCGCGATCTGCCCATGGGGTCGGGCCATGTCCCCTTTCTGCGACATCCCGAGGGGATGCGGAAGATCCTGCTGGAATTGGCGGGAAAAGGGTGAACCGGACGGGGGAATCCTCCTCCAGTCACCCCGACTGGAGAGCGGGGCGGTTTGGTCGTGCCTCCCGAACCTACCACGGAAGCACACCCGTCCAAGCCGCCATGGCCAACCGGCTCATGGCAGCCTTGCCGCCCGACCTGGATCCCCGCTCCGCCTTGGAGCTCGGTTGCGGCACAGGGCACCTCACCCGGGTATTGGCCCGCCGTTTTCCGCAGGTTCCGATCCTGGCCACCGACCTTTCGGAAGCCATGCTCCAAACGGCGCGCGAAAATTGGGATCTGCCGTTCCTCCCCTCCTGGCAGCGCCTGGACGCCCGAAGCCCGGAGCTTCGCGGCAGGTCCTTCGACCTCGTGGCTTCCAACGCGCTGGTCCAATGGTTTCCGGATCTGGGGCAGCACTTGCGCGGGTGCCGCGAGCTTTCCTCCGGGGAGGGGCGTCTCGCCGTGTCCGGGTTTTGCGACGACCACTTTCCCGAACTCGACAAAATCCTGACGCGACCTCCATTCGAGTACCCGCGCGGCCCGGGGCATTCGCTGGGGGCCGTCTCGGATGCCATCCGGGGAACGGGCTGGAAGTTGTCCTCCCTGGTCGCCGAGGAGTGGCCGGTGTCCTACCGCTCGGCTTGGTCCTTCCTGGACCAATTGCGCGACAGCGGAGCCAATCGGTCCCCTCCGCCCGGCAAAAGCCTGGGGCGCTTGGGATTGCGGCATCTGCTCGAGCGCTTGGAGGGCGAGGCTTCCATCCCGGAAGGGATCCGGATCACCTGGAAGCCCTGGTTCCTGGTCGCGAGGGCGGTGTGATCTACAGGGAATCCAGGGCCGAAAGCACTGTCGATTCCGTGAGGATCTCGGGCAGGATGCGCTCCGTACGGCCATTGGACAGGACGTAGAAGGGGACGCCTTGGCGTCCGAAGGATTCGAGGGCCCTGGAAACGGAGGAATCCCGAGCGGTCCAGTCGGCCACAACCACCCGAACGCCCTTTTTTCCCAACGCCCGCTCGACGGCGGAGGTATGCAGGGCGACGCGCTCGTTGACTTGGCAGGAGAGGCACCAGTCCGCGGTGAAGACCAACAGCCAAGGCTTGCCGGAACTGCGAAGGTTCCCGAGGGACCCCTCGTGGAATCCCTCGGTGGCGCTCGCGCTCCGATTGGGCACCACCTCGGCGGGAAGCCAGCGGGCGGCGGCGACGACCGACCCGCCCACCAGGATCAGGAACGCGAAGCGTGACAGATTCCGGCTGAGGAAGGAATGGTGCGGAAGCGCCCCGCGTCCCAGGATCCAGGCCCCCGCGGCCACCACGACCCAGAGCGAGGCGACCAAGGCGATCGCATCCGAACCCGCCAGGCGCCCGACGATCCAGGCCAGCCAGACGGCCGTGGCGGCCATGGCGAATCCGAACGCCTGCTTGAGGACCACCATCCATTCGCCCGGTCGGGGCAAAAAACGCCTGGCCGAGGGGATTCCGGATATGGCCAGGTACGGCGCGGCCAAACCAAGGCCCAGGGCGGCGAAAACGGCGAACACCCGGGCATCGGGCAGAAGCAGCGCCCAACCGATCGCGGAACCCATGAAGGGCGCGGTGCAAGGGGTGGCCACCACGGTGGCGAGCACCCCGGTCAGGAAGGACCCCAGGACGCCGCGCGCAGTACTGGATCCCAGGTTCGCGAAGGAGGCGCCGGGCTCGAACACCCCCCACAGGGAAAGCGCCATGAGCGCCATGAGGAGGGACAGGATCGCCACCGTTCGCGGCGACTGCATCTGGAAACCCCACCCCAGGGCCTCGCCGCCGCGCCGAAGCGCCACGAGGATGCCGGCCAGGACCAGGAAGGAAAGGAGCACGCCCCCCGTGTAGGCCAACCCGTGGAGGAGGTGGCGGTTGTCGCGCCCCGCCACCAGGCTCAACGCCTTCAGGGAGAGCACGGGCAAGACGCAAGGCATCAGGTTCAACAGCAGGCCGCCCAGGAAGGCGAGCACCAAGGCGGGAAGGAACCTGCTGGAGGAGGTCAGCGCGGTCTCTGCGACGCGTGCGGTGTCGGAAGGGAGCAACGGCGATGCCGCAACGGCGAACTCCCAGCCCTTCAGGCCTCCCCCCCAGCCATCGGGCCGGGAAAGCACACCGCGAACGGAATCCGGCACCAGCCGTTGGATGGGGTCGCGCCGTACGCGCAGACGAAACCCGTCCGGTGTCCGGTCCAGGACCTGGGCAGGCGCGTTGTCGGCGAAACCCTGCCTGGAGGGGAAGAAGCGGAGGGAGGTCGGGGCCGATCCCGGACCGCGACCCACCAGGATCAGGTCGCTGTCGGAAAAGGAAGCCCGGACGGACCAGCCGGGAGGGATTCCGGGGAGTGCGGCCCTGGCGGAGGCGAAGAGGCCCGAAGTGGTGTCCAACCCGACCGGCGCCCCGATGGGCAGGTCCAAGCCGAGGTCCGCCTGGCCGGGCACGCAGACTTCGTGGCACTCCAGCCATTTGGCGTGGGCGCGAAGGTGCACGGCGGTCGAGCCGGAGTCCACGTGCGCGGGCAGGAGGAGGACCACGGAATCCTGGTAGCCGTAGGTCATGAGCGGCGTCACCGCGATGGTGTCGGGGACCGGCCACAGCAGGCTGTCCAGCCGGACGCCCACCATCTTTCCCCAAT
>CAYXXL010000182.1:0-6319 GCA_964469025.1 uncultured Fibrobacteria bacterium | reverse complement strand
TACCAGCACCTGCTGGCCAAGGACCCGGAAAAGCCCATCCGCAAGGCGGTCTGGGGCATGCTGCCCAAGAACACGCTGGGGCGCCGCATGCTTTTGAAGCTGCACGTCTACGGCGGGGACACCCATCCCCACGCCGCCCAGAAGCCCGAACCCATCGACATCACCAAGGTCTGATCATGACGAACACCACCATCCGCAGCACCGGTCGCCGCAAGGAAAGCATCGCCCGCGTCCAGTTGGTTCCCGGCACCGGCAAGCGCACCGTCAACGGTCGCGCCTTCGCCGAATACTTCCCGACCCCCACACTCCTCATGCTCATCGACCAGCCCCTGGTGCTGCTCGAGCAGGCCGAGAAGTGGGACGTGGTCGCCTCCGCCAAGGGCGGTGGCCTTTCCGGCCAGGCCGGCGCCATCCGGCTGGGCATCTCGCGCCAGTTGGACAAGTTCGACCCGGTCGCCAACCACTCTCCGTTGCGCAAGAACGGCTGCCTGACCCGCGATCCTCGCGCGGTCGAGCGGAAGAAGTACGGTCGCCGCGGCGCCCGCGCCCGCTTCCAGTTCTCGAAGCGCTAGAAACTCCACAAGCACGGTCCTGGAGGGTTCGGGGGGTGGTCCGCAAGGATCTCCCGGACCCCGCGAAGGGACCGGAAGACACCAACCCAACCCAGACAGGAAACATCATGGCTCAGATCCCTTCCCTCCAGGAAATGCTCGAGGCGGGCGTTCATTTCGGTCACCAGACGCGTCGCTGGAACCCCCGCATGAAGCCCTACATCCTCACCTCCCGCAACGGCATCTACGTCATCAACCTGGAGAAGACGCTGGACGCCCTCCAGCGCGCGGTGGAAAAGATCCTGCGCGTGCGCGCCACGGGCGCCTCGGTGCTGTTCGTGGGCACCAAGATCACCATCCAGGGTGCCGTCCGCGAAGAAGCCACCCGCGCCGGACAGCCTTTCGTGACCACGCGTTGGCTGGGCGGGATGCTCACCAACTACCAGACCATCCGCAAGTCCATCAAGCACTTGGAAGACATCGAGCGGATGGAAAACGACGGCGTCCTGACCGATCTGACCAAGAAGGAAGCTTCCGAACTCATGGAGGAGAAAGGGCGCCTCCAGGATGTCTTCGGGGGCATCCGCAACCTGCGCACTTTGCCTGGCCTGGTCTTCATCGCCGACGCCAAGACCGAACAGATCGCCATCGCCGAGGCCAAGCGCCTGAACATCCCCACCGTGGCCATCGTGGACACCAACACCGACCCCACCTTGGTGGACTACCCCATTCCCGCCAACGACGACGCCATCAAGTCGGTGCGGCTGATCGCCTCCACCATCGCCAACGCAGTGATCTCCGGCGGGCAGGCTCCGACCGTCGTTGCCGCTCCCGTTGCCGCCGCTCCTGCGGTCGCCCTCGCGGAGGTGGTGGCTTGAGCGTCATCACCGCTTCCGCCGTCAAGGAACTGCGCGACAAGACCGGCGTGTCCATGATGGCCTGCAAGAAGGCGCTCGAGGAAGTCGGAGGAGACCTGACCACCGCCATCGAGCTTCTGCGCAAGCGGGGCGAGATGGTGGCCCAGAAGCGATCCTCCCACGCCGCCACCGAAGGCCGCATCCTGGCCGGTCGCCAAGGCGATTTCGTCGGACTCGTGGAAGTGTCCGCGGAAACCGATTTCACCGCCCGCAACGCCGACTTCGAAGCCTTCGCCAAGGGCGTGCTCAGCACGGTCCTCACCGCCCATCCCGCGGACATGGACACCCTCAACTCCTCGACCTCCAAATATCTCCACGGCGCGACGGTGGCCCAGGCCACGACGGACATCGTGGGCAAGATCGGCGAGAACATCTCGGTGCGCCGGTTCAAGCTGATCCCCACCGAGGACGGGACCACCGTCGAGAGCTACATCCACGGGCCCGGAAAGATCGCGGTCGCCGTGACCCTGCGCCACAGCGGGGCTCCCGGTTCCGAGAAGATCTCGACCCTGGCCAAGGACCTCACCCTCCAGATCGCCGCCGCCGCTCCCATCGCACTGGATTCAACCGACATCTCCGAGCAGGTGCTGGCGAAGGAACGCGAGATCGCCAAGGAGCAGGCCGTCAACGAGGGGATCCCCGAAGCCAAGCACCCCTTCGTGATCGAAGGCCGCGTGAAGAAGTTCCTGAAGGAAGCCGCCCTGGTGCAGCAGGAATACGTCAAGGACAGCAAGCTCACGGTCTCCAAGGTCGTGGAGCAGGTGGCCAAGGATGCCGGCGTGCCCGGACTCAAGATCGAGTCGTTCGTGCGCTGGCAGCTCGGCGAGGGCGCGTGAGTCCCGCTGCGACCTCCCGCTACGGGCGCATCCTGCTGAAGCTCTCCGGTGAAGCCTTGGCCGCTGGCCAGGGGTCCGGAATCGACGCCCAGCTGGTGCAACGCGTGGCCCACGAGGTCGCACAGATCCACGGACTGGGGGTCCAGGTGGGGATCGTCGTCGGAGGCGGCAACATCATCCGGGGCGGCACCGCATCGGGCCAGGGCATCGACCGGGTGGCGGGCGACCACATGGGGATGCTCGCCACCGTCATCAATTGCCTGGCGTTGCAGGACGCGTTGGAGAAGGCCGGACTGCAGACCCGCGTCACAACCGCCATCCGCATGGACTCCATCGCCGAGCCCTTCATCCGCCGCCGCGCGATCCGGCACTTGGAGAAGGGTCGCGTGGTGCTGTTCGCGGCCGGAACGGGCAACCCCTACTTCACCACCGATTCGGCGGCGGCACTCCGAGCCATCGAGATCCACGCGGATGTGCTCTTGAAGGCCACCAAGGTGGACGGCATCTACGACGCCGACCCCAACAAGGTTCCCACCGCCAAGCGCTACGAGGCGGTCTCCTACCGCGAAGTGCTGGACCGCGAGCTCAAGGTCATGGACACGGCGGCCTTCGCCCTGTGCAGGGAAAACTCCATGCCCATCCTGGTGTTCGATCTCTTCGCCGAAGGCAACCTCCTCAAGGCCGTCGACGGCGAGAAGATCGGGACGATCGTCAATTCCAAGGGAGAGTGACATGTCCGCTTCGGCCGAAGAACGCATGAAGAAGGCCATCGAAAACCTCTCGCGCGAGTTCGCGAGGGTGCGCACCGGCCAGGCGAATCCCGCCATGCTGGACTCGGTGCACGTGGACTACTACGGCACGGCCACTCCCATCAGCCAGGTGGCGGCCATCTCCGTCCCCGACTCCCGGACCCTGGGGATCTCCCCCTGGGAGAAGGCCATGATCCCCGCCGTGGACAAGGCCATCCGAGCTTCCGGACTGGGCTTGAACCCCATGACGGAAGGGAGCATGATCCGCATGGTGCTGCCGCCCCTCACCGAGGAGCGCCGCAAGGACCTCGCCAAGATCTGCAAGAGCCTCGCGGAGGACGCCCGCGTGGCGGTGCGGAACATCCGCCGCGACGAGAACGATTCTCTGAAGCGCAAGGCCAAGGAAGAGAGCCTCTCGCAGGACCAGGAGAAGAAGGTCCTGGAGACCGTGCAGAAACTGACCGACAAGTACATCGCCGAGGTCGACAAGGTGTTCGCGGCCAAGGAGAAGGAAATCCTCACCGTTTGAGGGGAGGGATCGTGTCCCAGGCTCCCCGGCACATCGCGATCATCATGGACGGAAACGGTCGTTGGGCCAAGTCCCGGGGCTGGGACCGCACGGCAGGCCACCGGGCGGGCACGGACGCCACCCGAAAGATCGTGCGCGCCTGCGGCGAGCGCGGAGTCGAACACCTGACTCTGTACACCTTCTCCAGCGAGAACTGGCAGCGCCCCCCCCTGGAGGTTCGCGCCCTCATGTCCCTCCTGGTGGAGATGGTGGAACGCGAAGTGGAGGATCTCCACGGAAACAACGTCCGCCTGCGGACCATCGGGGACCTTTCCCGGCTTCCCGCCAGGACCCGCGAGGCGCTGGAGGAGGGAATGGTCAAGACTTCCGGCAACACGGGTCTGCAACTGCACCTCGCCCTCTCCTACGGGGGGCGCGCCGAGTTGGTCGAGGGGGTCCGCAAGCTCGCCCGCGCCGCCCAGTCGGGAAGGATCTCCGCGGAGGAGATCGACGATGACGTTTTCCGGCAGACCCTGTTCGCGCCGGACGTTCCGGATCCGGACCTCATGATCCGCACGGGGGGGGATCGCCGCATCTCCAACTTCCTGCTCTGGCAGCTCGCGTATTCCGAGCTCTGGTTCACCGACGTGCTCTGGCCCGACTTCGGGCCCGAACAGCTGGACAAGGCCATCGGGGACTTCCAGAGCCGGCAGCGGCGGTTCGGGAAGGTCGTGGAAGACGCATGAAACTCTCCAACAACCTCCAGCGCATCCTGTTCGGGTTGGTGGCCGGCCCGGTCGTGCTCTGGCTCCTCTGGATGGGCGGCTGGTACCGCGCGGGGTTGTTCACGTTCTTGCTGGGCGGCGGATACTGGGAGTACCTGCGCATCCTGCGCGGTCCCCATCCCCTGGCGGGACGCGATCCGGAGACCGTCCTGCCCACCTTGGCCGCGGCCTTGGCGTGGATCTCCGCCAGCGGGCCGTTTTCCAGGTTCAACGGTTCCCGAGATCTCGCCATCGTGCTTTCCGTGGTCTGGATCCTGCTTCACGGGTTTCGCCGGTTGCCCAGGGAACAGGTCTTTCCCTGGGTTTCCAAGGCGATCATCGGGCTCTTGTACTTCGGGGTTTGGGGCTCGAGCCTGTTCTCGCTTTGCCGGGGACAGGGTGGTGGATGGGGTACCTTGTCCGCCATTCTTTTCGCCGTCGGATCCTGCTGGATCGGCGACACCGCCGCCTATGCGGCCGGCCGTTCCATCGGTCGCCACAAGCTCTGTCCCGAGCTCAGCCCCGCCAAGACGGTGGAGGGCGCTGTGGCCGCGGTGTTGGCGACGGCGGCGTTCGGAGCCTGGATGGTTCCCACCTATCTGGGGGCGCAGCTCTGGCTTGGACTGGTCCTGGGCGGGCTGCTGGGTTTGGCCGCGATCCTCGGAGATCTCGCGGAAAGCGTTCTCAAGAGATGGGGCGGGGTGAAGGACAGTTCGCACCTGTTCCCCGGCCATGGGGGCATCCTGGACCGGACGGACAGCCTGCTGTTGGTGTCGCCGCTCCTTTCGGCCGTCCTGCAGGCCTGGCGACACTGAGAAAGCCATGATGCGCCTTCGGACCGTCTCCAAGGTGAATCTCTCCCTGCGCATCCTGGGGCTCTTGCCCGACGGGAGGCACGAACTGGCCACATGGTTCCAGGCCATCGACTACGGAGACGAACTGGAACTGGAGCGTTCCGAGCATCTGAGCTTGGAGTGCGACGACCGCGGTTTGGGCCCCCAGGAGGAAAATCTCGCCTGGAAGGCCGCGGACCTCCTGCGCCGCAGGTCCGGCACCTCGCTGGGCGCGAGGATCCGCCTCCGGAAGAAGGTGCCCTACGGTGCTGGTTTGGGTGGCGGCTCGGGCGATGCCGCCGCGATTCTGGTGGCTTGCAACCAGCTTTGGGAACTGGGCTGGGCCATCGCGGACCTGGAAGCGCTGGGGCGCGACCTCGGGGCGGATGTCCCCTTTCTGATCCGTGGAGGGGCCGCTTGGGCCACGGGAGCAGGCGACCGGCTGGAGCCGTGCCCTGGGCTGGACCACACCGTCCAGGTGCTCGTGGCCACCCCTCCGGTGGCGGTGCCCACCGGATGGGCCTATCGGACCTGGGACGAGATGCACCCCCGTCCGTTGCAGGAGCGCGCCGAGATGACTAATTTCCCCTCCCTGCACTGCCAAGGTCTCTTCCGCCCGGAGGAGCTGCGCGGTCGGTTGTCCAACGACTTCGAGGACGTGGTCTATCCGCGCTTCCCCGAGGTGGAACGGCTCCGGCGCGAGATCGCCGAGGTGGGTGCGGCGGCGGCTCTGCTCTCGGGGAGCGGGTCCAGCGTCTTCGGGCTCTTTCCGCAAGGGAAGATCCCCGCCCTCCCCAGGGACTGGGTGGAGCGGGGGGTCCGGTGGCGATGGTGCCTGCCGGCGGCGGGTCCCGTCTTCCTTTGAACTTCTGGGGCGTCGTCAAGCGGTAAGACAGCAGGTTTTGGTCCTGCCATTCGTTGGTTCGAATCCAGCCGCCCCAACTCCAGCGCCTGTCGGCTGACCCCGATGGGCGCTGTTCGATTCCCCTTGAAAAAATTCAATCCTGCGGGTTCAGTCTGAACTCGAGAACCGTGGCTCGCAGAACTGCTGCCATCCGCGCCAATGAGCCCGCGGTCTCCAGGACCTGGCTGGAGGACTGCTCGATCGCTCGGTTGTCGTTTCGCACCGCTTCCACGTCAGCGGCGATGGAACGGGCCGTG